>CBIHMN010000025.1:0-12654 GCA_966211005.1 uncultured Arenimonas sp. | reverse complement strand
TCGTGCACCTCGATGCCCATGCCGTTGATCATGCCGATGATGTCTTCGATCTGTTCCGGATCGACGACGTCGTCGGGCAGGTGATCGTTGACCTCGGCATAGGTCAGGTAACCCTGCTCCAGGCCTTTGCTGATCAGCTGCTTGATTTCGGACTGGGCTGCCGGACGGTCTGTGGCCATGGAGCGGATATCCCGAAGGGGAAAAATTGACCGCGCAGTATACAGGGCGCGCGGGGAGGCGGATTGACCGGGGGTGAATCCGGGTGACGCGGGCGGATCGGCCCTGACGGCCCCCAGCGGCGGGCGGTCAGGTCTGGAGCCGGAAGGTGACGGGGCCGTCGTTGACGAGGCTGACCACCATGTGGGCCCCGAACCGCCCTGTTTCAACCCGGGCCGGGGCCTGGCGGCAGCAGGCGACCAGCGCGTCGAAGCCGCGGGCGGCCACGTCCGGGGCCGCGGCGGTCGTGAAGGACGGTCGCATGCCCGCCGCGGTGTCGGCCGCGAGGGTGAACTGGCTGACCAGCAGCAGCCCGCCGCCGGTTTCGAGCAGCGACCGGTTCATCCGGCCGCGCTCGTCGGCGAAGACGCGATAGCCGAGCAGCCGTTCGGCCATCCGCGCGATCTTCGGCGCGTCGTCGCCGGGCTCGACCGCGACCAGCGCGAGCAGCCCGGGACCGATGGCGCCGACGATCTCGTCGTCGACGCGCACGCTGGCTTCGGTGACGCGCTGGATCACGGCGATCATCGCGGCAGTCTAAGCGAAGCGTTCCCTTACACTCCGGTGCGATGGACGCCGCCGACTTCGCCAGCCGCCTGCTGTACGCCGCCGCGTGGTGCGCCGGGCGCCTGCCGCTGCGGTGGCAGCAGGCGATCGGCGCGCGGCTCGGCGACGTGATGCGGTGGCGCGACGCGCGCGAAGCCAGGGTGGCGCGACGCAACATCGCGCTCGTCGCGCCCGGGCTCGCACCGGCGGCGGCGGCGGCGCTGCATCGCGACGTGCTGCGCCAGACCGGTCGCCTCGGCATGGAGACGCTGCGCGTGTGGACGCGATCGCGCGCCGACAATCTGGCGCTGGTCGCGTCGGTGCACGGCCAGCCGCATCTGGACGCGGCGCGCGACGCCGGCCGCGGTGTCATCGTGGCCGCGCCGCACTACGGCAACCACGAACTGGTGATCGAATGGATGGCGGCCCGCGGGCCGTTCGCGCTCGTGTACCGCGCGCCGGAAACGGCCTACGGCGATCGTTTCCTGCGCCTGGCGCGCGACGGCGAGAACGTGGTGCTCGTGCCCGCCGAGGCTTCGGCGATGCGGCCCCTGCTCAAGGCGCTGCAGGCCGGCGGCGCGGTCGGCATCACGCCCGACCAGCAGCCGAAGGAAGGCGCCGGCGACTTCGCGCCGTTCTTCGGCCGGCCGGCGCAGACGCTCACGCTGGTGCCGCGCCTCGCGCGGCGCACGGGCGCGACGGTGCTGGCGGTCTATGCCGAGCGGCGCGCGGACGGTCTTTTCGACGTGCATGTGGAGCCCGTCGACGCGGCCGTGGGCGGCGACGACCCGGCCGCCGCGCTGGCGGCGATGAACGCCGCGGTCGAGCGCATCGCCCGACGGGACATGAGCCAGTACCAGTGGACCTACAAGCGCTTCAGCCGGCGCCCGCCCGGCAGTGCCGAGCCCAACCCCTACCGGCAGGATTTCCGATGACCGACGACGCTTCGAGCGAATGGCGCACGCTGCCCCCGGCGGCGCGCACCGTGGCGATGATTTCCGGCGTGCTGCTCGCGCTGCCGGCCGCGGTGGCGATCGGTTTCCTCGCGTCGACGGTGCTCGATGCGGGGACCGCCACGGGTATCGCGCTGTTCGCCGGCGCGCTGCTGGCGATCGCGGTCGCCGGCGCCCTGTACGGGCGCGCGCGCTGGCGCCGCACGCGCTGGCGGGTCGACGCGCGCGGACTGCAGGTGTGCCGCGGCGTCGTGTGGCGCACCGAAGTCCTGGTGCCGCGCAGCCGCGTGCAGCACCTCGACATCGAACGCGGGCCGATCGAACGCCGCTTCGGCCTCGCCACGCTGGTGGTGCACACCGCCGGGACGCGACTGAGCGCGCTGCGCCAGTCGGGTTTCCTCGACGCCGACGCGGTCGCGCTGCGCGACGCGCTGTTGCCGGAGGCGGTCGATGGCGACCTCTGACGACGGCGGCGAACGGCGCCTGCATCCGCTGTCGTGGCTGTTCGTCCTGATCCAGCAGCTCAAGAGTTTCGCGATACCGATCCTGGTGCTGCTGTTCGGTGCCGGCGGCGACCGGCGCGAACTGTGGGGACTCGCCGGCGCCGTCGTGCTGGTGGCGATCGCGCTGGCGCAGTATTTCACGTACCGGTTCCGCGTCAACGGCGACGGCCTCGTCATCCGCAGCGGCCTGCTGCAGCGCAGCCTGCGGCACATCCCGTGGCAGCGCCTGCACAACGTGTCGCTGCACCAGTCGCTGCTGCATCGCCTGTTCGGCGTGGCGGAAGTGCGGCTGGAATCGGCCGGCGGCGTGAAGCCGGAAGCGGAGATGCGCGTGCTGTCGCTGGCCGACGCGCAGGCGCTGGAAGCGCTGGTGCGCGGGCGCAGCGCGCAGGTCGTCGGCGAGGGCGCGACCGGCGCGGCGGGTGCCGAGCCGGAAGCCCGCGTCTTGCTCGCGCTGCCGACGAGCGAGGTGGTGCGGCTCGGGCTGATTTCCAACCGCGGGATGCTGATCGTCGCCGCGGGTTTCGGCGCGCTGGCGCAGACAGGCCAGGGGCTGATCGGTGACGCGATCGAAGGCGTCGGACGGCGCATGGTCGGCTGGGGGAACGAACTGCACCTCGACCTGCTCGGCTGGGTGCTCGGCGCCGCCTTGCTGCTCGCCTTTTTCGTCGTCGTCCTGCGCGTGCTGTCGGTGGTGACCGCGCTGCTGCAGTTCCACGGGTTCACGCTGGGCGAATCGGGCCGGCGCCTGACCGTGCAGCGCGGCCTGCTGACGCGGCTGCGCGCGAACATGCCGCGCCGGCGGATCCAGGCGTGGAGCCTGCACGAGGGGCTGGTGCATCGCTGGTTCGGCCGCCGCAGCCTGCGCGTGGACAGCGCGACGGTCGACAACGCGAACGGGCAGCGATCGCTGCGCGACCTCGCGCCGGTGGCGACGCCGGCGGCGATCGACGCGCTCGTGCGACACCTGCTGCCCGGCGTGCCGTGGCCGCCGGCGTCGTGGCAGCCGCTGCATCCGCGCGCGTGGCGCCGGCAGTTCGCCGTGCCGGCGACGCTGGCACTGGTCGCGACCGGGGTGCTGGTGGTCCGCGAAGGCGCCGTCGGCCTCGTGGTGCTGGCGCTGCTGCCGGTGCTCGTGGTGCGCGCGAAGGTGTGGGCGCGACACGCCGGCTACAGCGTCGACGCGGGCCTCGTGGCGGTGCGCGAAGGCTGGCTCGACCGTCACTGGCGGTTCTGCGAGACGCGCAAGCTGCAGGCGCTGAAACTCGTGCGGTCCCCGTTCGACCGCCGGCACGGGATGGCGACGCTGCTGCTCGACACCGCCGGCGCCAGCCCGCTCGAGCCGCCGCTGCGGATCCGCTACCTGCCCGAAGCCGAAGCGCGCGCGCTGCACGACCAGCTCGCGGCGGCGATGTACACGACTCCTACTCGCGCCAGAAGTGCGGGGTGAACAGCACGAGCAGCGAGAAGACTTCCAGGCGGCCGAGCACCATGCCGAGCGTGCCGAGCCAGACCGCGCCGTCGCCGACCTCGCCGAAGCTGACCGACACGTCGCCCAGCCCGGGGCCGAGGTTGGTGAGCGTGGCCGCCGCCGCGCCGAACGACGATTCGATGTCCAGCCCGTTGAGGTTCATCGCCAGCATCAGCATGACGAAGCACAGCATCCAGATGGCGATGAAGCCGCTGACCGACAGCACGACGCTCTCGGACACGCGCTTGCCACCCATCTTGACCACGAACTGCGCCTTGGGATGCACGAGCTGCTTGATCTCGCGATAACCCTGCCGCAGCACCATCACCACGCGCGCGACCTTCAGGCCGCCGACCGTCGAGCCGGAGCAGCCGCCGATGAACGCGAGCCCGACCACGATCAGCGGCGCCGGACCGGTCCAGCCGTCGAAGCCGGGCACCGCGAATCCGGTGGTCGTGATCGCCGACACGACCTGGAACGCCGCGCGCCGGAACGCCCCGAACACGGTGCCGTAATCGCCGCCGAACAGCAGCAGCAACCCCACCACCAGCGTCGCGCCGAGCACGATGCGCAGGAACGCGCGCAGTTCCGAATCGCCGCCGTACACGCCCATCGACGCGCGCCGCCACGCCATGAAGTGCAGGCCGAAATTGATGCCGCCCAGCAGCATGAACACGATCGCGATGCATTCGAGCATCGGGCTGTTCCAGAACCCGAAAGCCTGGTCGTAGGTGGAGAACCCGCCCGTCGACACCGTGCTCATCGCGTGGCAGATGGCGTCGAACAGCGACATGCCGGCGACCCAGTACGCCGCCGCGCACAGCACCGTCAGGCCGAAATAGACGCCCCAGAGCAGCTTCGCGGTCTCGGCGATGCGCGGCGTCAGCTTCGTGTCGCGGCTCGGGCCGGTGCTCTCGGCGCGGAACAGCTGCGTGCCGCCGATCCGCAGCATCGGCAGGATCGCCACCGCCAGGATCACGATGCCCATGCCGCCGAGGAACTGCAGCAGCTGCCGGTAGAACAGCACGCTGCGCGGCAGGTCCTGCAGGTGGTCGATCACCGTCGCGCCGGTCGTGGTGAGGCCGGACGTGGCTTCGAAGATCGCCTGCGTGTAGCTCAGGTGCGGCGGCCCGTGCACGAACGGCAGCGCCGACACGAGGCTCGCGAACACCCAGGTCAGCGTGACCACGAGGAACCCGTCGCGCAGCCGCAGGTCGTACTGCACGCCGCGGCCGGCCGCCCACAGCGCCGCGCCGACCACGAAGCTGACGAGGAAGCTGCCGAAGAACACCTGCGCCGTGCCGTCCTCGCGCCACGCCAGCGCCAGCAGCGCCGGCGGCAGCTTCGACAGCGACGACACCATCACGATGACGCCGAGGATGCCCTGGATCGCGCGGAACCGCCGGCTGATCACAGCCACGTGGCCCCGGTCTGGAACAGGGCGCTCACGCGCGCCATCTCGCGCTTGTCCATCACGAACAGGATCACGTGGTCGCCGGCTTCGATCACCACGTCGTGGTGCGCGATCAGCAGCTTGTCGCCGCGCACGATGCCGCCGATCGTCGTCGCCGGCGGCAGTTCCAGCTCCTCCAGCGAGCGCCCGATCACCTGCGAAGTGCGGCGATCGCCGCGCACGACCGCCTCGATCGCCTCGGCGGCGCCGCGGCGCAGCGAATACACGCGCGCCGGCGCGCCCTCGCGGATGTGCGCCAGCAGCGCGCCGAGCGTCACCAGCTGCGGGCTCACGGCGATGTCGATCGTGCCGCCTTCCACCAGCTCCGCATACGACGGGCGGTTGATCAGCGCGATCACGCGCGGGCAGCCCATGCGCTTGGCGAGCATCGCCGAGAGGATGTTGGCCTCGTCGTCGTTGGTCATCGCGCAGTAGACGTCGGTCTGGTCGATGTTCTCCTCGCGCAGCAGGTCCTCGTCGGCGCAGTCGCCGACCAGCACGATGGAGTTCAGCAGGTCCTCGGCGATGCCGCGCGCGCGTTCGCGCGAGCGTTCCAGCACCTTCACCGAATAGCGCGACTCGAGGTTGCGCGCGAGATTGCGGCCGATGTTGCCGCCGCCGGCGATCAGGATCCGGCGCACCGGCTGCACCACGAGTTTCCGCAGCTCGCTCATCACCGTCAGGATGTCGCGCCGGTCGGCGAGGAAGAACACCTCGTCCTCCACCTGGATCACCGTGTTGGCCTCGGGCTTCACCGCCTTGCCGTGCCGGAAGATCGCCGCGACGCGCGCGTCGACGCCGGCCGGCAGGTGCTCGCGCAGCGTGCGGATGGCGTGCCCGACCAGCGCGCCGCCCTCGACGGCGCGCACGGCGACCAGCTGCGCGCGGCCTTCGGCGAAATCGAGCACCTGCAGCGCGCCGGGGAATTCGATCAGCCGCTCGACGTGGCGCGTCACCAGCTGTTCGGGGCTGATCGCCGCACTGACCGCCGAATGCGCCGGATCGGCGAGCGCGGCGACGTCGAGGTACTGCGCCTCGCGCAGCCGCGCGACGCGCGTCGGCGTGCGGAACTGGTGCTGCGCCACCTGGCACGCGATCAGGTTCACCTCGTCGCTCGACGTGACCGCGACCAGCAGCTCGGCTTCTTCGGCGCCGGCCTGCGCGAGCACGCTGGGCAGCGACGCGTGGCCGACGACCGTGCGGATGTCGAGCTTCTCGGCGAGGTCGCGCAGGCGCTGGTGGTCGGTGTCGACGACGGTGATGTCGTTGTTCTCGGTCGCGAGGGCCGAGGCGACCGAGGTGCCGACCTGGCCCGCGCCGAGGATGAGGATCTTCATGCCGCCCTGTGCCCTGCGCTGCGCCGGAGTCGACCGGACGCGGTCAGTCTACCGGGCGTCCGGCGCGGCGGCATCCGCGCGCGCGGGCGGAAGCCCGCAGGGCGCGGCCGACGGCGCCCGCAGCAGCCACCACGCCCGCCGGTTGGCGACGCCGACGCGCCGCGCGCGCCCGTCGCCGAAGGCGATGCATGCCAGCGGCTCGCTCTGCTGCACCAGCAGGATGCGCCCGGCCGGATCGGCGGCGAGCCACGCCAGCGCGCGCTGCAACTGCTCCTCCGGCGGGGTCAGGAAGCCGAATTCGGCCACCGGGCCGACGGCCTGCAGCAGGTTCTGCTCCTTCCAGTCCACCAGTCCGATTTCCATTTCCGGCCCGACGATCGCGCGCGCTTCGCGCATCACGCCGCGCGCCGAGCTTTCGTCGTCCAGCACCGGGCTCACGACGAAGCCGTAGCCGAGCCACACCGCGGCCAGCAGGGCCGCCGCCGCCGGCAGCGCGCCACGCACCCGTCCCCACGCCGCCGCGCCGAGGCCGATCGCGCCGATCGCGCCGAGCATCGCCCACAGCCAGCGCGCTTCGGACGCCGCGATGCCGCGTTCGTCGGCCATGTTCCGTTCGAAACCCGGTTCGCCGAACCATGCGAGCAGGCCGGCGGCGAGGAACAGGGCCGACAGCGCCACGACGAAGACGAGCACCGCGCGACGGAAGCCGGCCCGCATCGCGATCGCGTCGAGGAACGGCGCCGCGGCGAGCGCCAGCGCGGGCAGCGCCGGCAGCAGGTACATGTCGCGCTTGCCGGCACTGGCGCTGAAGAACGCGAGCACCAGCATGAACCACGCCAGCGGCAGCCACACGCGGGCGTCGCGCGCGCGCCACGCGTCGCGCCACGGCTTCAGCAGCCACGGGATCGCCAGCGCGAACGGCAGCCAGAACAGCGCGATCACCTCGAGGAAGTACCACCACGGCTCGTGGTGGTGCCACGGGTCGGCGTAACGCTGCGCGGTCTGCCGCAGCAGGATGTTGTCCAGATACGCGCGGTGTTCCGGATTCCCGCTCGTGCCGGCGACCCACAGCAGCGGTCCGAGCCACAGCGCGATCGGCAGGAAGAACGCGGCGATGCCCGCAAGCCACCGCCACGTCGCGCGCTCGCCCGGTGCGTCGCGCGGCGGCGTCATGCCGATCCACCGCGCGCGTGCCATCAGCGCCGCCGGCAGCAGCGCCAGCAGCGGCAGGAAGCCGACGCCCTTCGTGATCACGCCCAGTCCCGCCGCCGCGCAGCCGGCCCAGTACCAGCGCCAGTGCGGCCCGAGCAGCACGTGCCGGGCGATGCCGTAGAAGCCGAGCGTGGTCATGAACACCAGCGTCGGGTCGATCTGCGCGCGCTTGGCCTGGTACGCGAACTGGATCGCGACCACGACGGCGGTGGCCGCCCAGAAACCGGCGCGCGGCGTCCACAGCCGCGCCGCGAGATCGCGCACCAGCGCCATCGTCCCCAGCGCCGCGAGCAGCGACGGCAGCAGGAAGCTCCAGCGGAAACTGCCCAGCAGCGCGCGCGCCGATGCCAGCAGCCAGAAGTAGACCGGCGGCTTGTCGGGATACAGTTCGGCGCCGCGATGCGGGAACAGCCAGTCGCCGCTTTCGAACATCTGCTTGGCGACGAGCACGAAGCGCGGCTCGTCGGCGGGCCACGGGTCGCGCAGGCCGTAGCCCGCGGACAGCACGAGGAACGCGATCGCGAACAGCCAGGCCGTGCGGCGGGAATCGGTCATCGCCGCATTGTGTAGGAGCGGCTTCGGCCGCGAAACCGTGGGCGGGCGGCGCGCGGATCGCGGCTGAAGCCGCTCCTACCGGGCCTTGTGGAGCAGCGCGTAGAAGAAGCCGTCGGTGCGGTCGTCGCCGGGGAAGCGCTGGCGGCCGGCGCCGGCGACGCGGCCGTAGCGTTCGTCGAGCGGCCGGGCGCGCGCATCGGCGGTGCGGTCGAGGAAGGCGTCGATCTGCCGGTCGTTCTCGGAACGCAGCAGCGAGCAGGTGGCATAAAGGAGCCGGCCGCCGGGTCGCAGCAACGGCCACAGCGCGTCGAGCAGCCGCGCCTGAAGCGCCACGAGTGCCGGGATGTCGGACGCGCGGCGATGCCATTTGATGTCGGGCTGGCGGCGGATGATGCCGGTGGCCGAGCACGGGGCGTCGAGCAGGATCGCGTCGAAAGGCTGGCCGCTCCACCACGCCGCGGTGTCGGCGGCATCGGCGGCGCGCAGCGACACGCGGTCTTCGAGTCCGAGACGCGCGAGCAGGTCGCCGACCTGGCGCAGCCGGCGCGCGTCGATGTCGATCCCGACGACCTTGCCTTCGCCGATGCGCTCGGCGATCTGCGCGGTCTTGCCGCCGGGCGCGGCGCAGGCATCGAGCACGCGTTCGCCGGCGACCGGCGCGAGCGCCTGCACCGCGAGCTGCGCCGCCGCGTCCTGCACCACGAGCTGGCCCAGGTCCCAGCCGGGCAGTGCGTTCACCGGCACCGGCACGTGAAGCGCGACCGCATCGACCGCGATCGCGCTCGCCGTGGCGGGCAGGTCGGCCGCCTGGAGCGCCGCGAGCAGCGCGGCGCGGTCGGCGCGCGTGGTGTTCGGACGGAGCCAGAGCGGCGCCGGCGTGTTGCCGCCGGCGAGGATCGCGTCGACATCGTCCGGCCAGTCGCGCGCGAACGTGTCCACCAGCCAGTCGGGATGACTCGCGGCGACCGCACGGTCGGGGCTCGGCGGCCATGGCTCGCGCGCGGCGCGGCGCAGCACCGCGTTCACGAGGCCGACCAGCCCCGGCCGCCCGAGCGTGCGCGCCGCCTCGGCGGTACTGCCGACCGCGGCGTGCACCGGCAGTCGCAGCGCGTCGAGCTGTGCGAGCCCGGCGAGCAGCAGCGCGTGCACGATCGCGTCGCGCCGGCCGAGCGGCTTCGGCATCCACGCGGCGAGCGCGTGTTCGTAGCGCCGGCGATGGCGCAGGGCATGGAAGCAGACCGCTTCCACCAGCGCGCGGTCGCGCACGTCCTGCACGCCGGGCAGCGCGTGCGCCAGCGCGTTCTTCAACGACGCGCCGTCGAGCACCGCCGCCAGCACGCGAGCGGCGACGGCGCGCGTGCCGGCACCGGCGGGCGTGCTCATGCGCGCTTCAGCGCGGGGCGGGCGTTGAGGTAGTCGGCGGCGGGCATCGGCCGGCCGCCGTCGCGCTGCACCTGCAGCAGGCGCAGCACCTCGTGCCCGGTGGCGACGTCGATGCCTTCGCGCCCGGCCGCCACGATCTCGCCCGGCAGCGCCGCGGTCGCGACCGCGAGCGCCTGCGCGGCATGGATCCGCAGCCGTTCGCCGGCGAGCACGGCTTCCGCGACCGGCCACGGCTGGAACGCGCGGACCTTGTCGGCGAGCATCCGTGCCGGCAGCGTCCAGTCGAGCCGCGCCTCGCCCTTGTCGAGCTTGTGCGCGTAGGTGACGCCGTCGGCGGGCTGCGGCTGCGGCGCCGGCAGGCTGCCTTCGCGCAGGCGCGCGAGGCCGTCGGCGAGCACCTGCGCGCCGAGTTCCGAGAGGCGGTCGTGCAGCGTGCCGCCGGTATCCCCGGGCATGACCGGCGTGCGGAGTTCGAGCAGCACGGGCCCGGTGTCGAGGCCCTTTTCCATCTGCATCAGGCACACGCCGGTCTCGGTGTCGCCGGCCTCGATCGCGCGCTGGATCGGCGCCGCGCCGCGCCAGCGCGGCAACAGCGACGCGTGCACGTTCCAGCACCCGAGCCGCGGAATGGACAGGACCGCCTGCGGCAGGATCAGCCCGTAGGCGACGACGACCATCAGGTCGGGCTCGAGCGCCCGCAGCGGCTCGCGCGCCGCTTCGCTCTTCAGGCTGTCGGGCTGGAACACCGGCAGCCCGCGCGCCAGCGCGGCGGTCTTCACCGGCGACGCGACGATCTGCTTGCCGCGCCCCGCCGGGCGGTCGGGCTGCGTCCAGACACCGACGACCTCGGCGGCGCTCGCGAGCGCCGCCTGCAGGCACGGCACGGAAAACGCGGGGGTGCCCGCGAAGGCGATCCGCAGGGGCGCCATCAGGCGGCGTCGGAGCCGCGCGCGGCCTTGGCCAGCTTCTTGCGCACCTGTTCGCGCTTCAGCGGCGACAGGTAATCGACGAACACCTTGCCCGCGAGGTGGTCCATCTCGTGCTGCACGCACACCGCGAGCAGGCCGTCGGCCTCGAGCTCGAAGGTCTCGCCGGTGCGGTCCTGCGCGCGGACGCGGATGCTGGCCGCACGGGTCACGTCGGCGTAGATGCCGGGCACCGACAGGCAGCCTTCCTGGTAGACCTGGTGGCCTTCGGCCGACAGGATCTCCGGGTTGATGAACACCATTGGCCGTGACCTGTCCTCGCTGACGTCAAGGACGAGCAGGCGGCGATGCACATCGACCTGGGTCGCCGCGAGGCCGATGCCGGGGGCGTCGTACATCGTCTCGAACATGTCGTCGACCAGGCGGGACAGTTCGGCGTCGAAGGTATCGACCGGCCTGGCGACGGTTCGCAGGCGCTTGTCGGGGAATTCAAGGATGGAGAGCTTGGCCATGGACGTGGAGATGGGGAAGGCGGTCGCGTACCGCAATGGGCCGGGGTCGGATTATAGCCCGGCCCTGCTTGCAATCCGGCACGGGTTTCGGGCTATAGTCGCCCAACCTGTCCGGGGAAATCAGGTGGATAGCCGCCATGTTTAATCGGCTTCTTGCAGTTGCCGCTGCCACGTTGTTCACGCTCGCGGGCGGCGTCATCGCCGCTGAACTCCGCGAGGGTCATCCGACCACCTATGTCGTCCAGAAGGGCGACACGCTCTGGGACATTGCCGGCCGCTTCCTCGGGAAGCCGTGGCTCTGGCCGGAGATCTGGCAGGCGAATCCGCAGGTCGAGAACCCGCACCTGATCTTCCCGGGTGACGTTCTCAGCCTCGCCTACCTCGATGGCGAGCCGCGGGTTTCGGCCATGCCGGGCCCCCGCGTCGCCGAAGCCGTCAACACCATTCCGCTGGCCGACATCGAGCCGTTCCTGAAGCAGTTCACCGTGGTCGACGACGTCGAGTCGCTGCCCTACGTGATCGGCCTCGAGGACGATCGCCTGCTGACCACCGCCGGCCAGCTCGTCTACGTGCGGGGCCTGTCGGGCGCGGCGCCGGGCATGGTCGTCGACCTCGCCCGCCCGGTGAACCTGTTCGGCGGCGGCAAGGGTCGCCACCGTCCGGGCTTCTCCAGCCTCGATTTCCGCGGCGACCTCGGCCACCGCCACTGGGTGCCGCCGGTCGAGATGCACGAGGCCACCGGCGAGAAGCTGGGCTACGAGCTGATGGTGCACACCACCGGCGAAGTCACGCAGATCCAGGGCGACATCGCCGTGGTGGCGCTGCGCAGCGAAGGCCGCGAGGTCCGCATCGGCGATCGCGTGCTGATGCCCGAGGCGCAGCCGTACGACCTGCAGTTCATGCCGCGCGCGCCCGACGTGATTCCGCCGCACGGCCGCATCCTCGCGGTCGCCGACGGCATGACCGCCGGCCCGAAGGTCGTGATCGCGCTGAACGTCGGTGCGCGCGACGGCATCCGCAACGGCCACGTCTTCTCGCTCTGGCACGACGGCGAGGACAAGGACGACATGGTGCGCAACAAGATGCGGCTCATGGACGACGGCGGCAAGATCGACATGCCGGACGACTTCGTCGGCCACGCGATGGTGTTCCGCACGTTCGACAAGGTGAGCTACGCGCTGGTGATGAGCGGCATCCGCCCGGCCCGTCACTACGACGTCCTGAAACATCCGGACGCCACCCAGTAACGTTCTCCTACATCGCGGCGCCTCCGGGCGCCGCGATGCTGTCGGGGCCTTGGAACCCGACGACGCCCTCTTCCTGCTGGCCCGCGCCCGCCTCCCCGATGCGGTGCTCCGCGCGCTGCTCGACGCCCACCGCGATCCGCTCGCCGCGCTGTCGGCCGCGCGCGGCGCCGGGCTCGGGCTGTCCCCCGAAGCCCGGCTGGCGCTGCGCACGCCCGACCTGCACCGTCTCGATACCGACCGCGCGTGGCTCGCCGGCGGCCGCCGGCGCGTGCTGGCGTGGCACGACCCCGATTACCCGCCGCTGCTGCGCCACGCCCCGTCGCCACCGCCGGTGCTGTTC
>CBIHMN010000024.1:0-12910 GCA_966211005.1 uncultured Arenimonas sp. | reverse complement strand
CCGGAAAGGATTTCACCGCCGTGCGCCGTGCTCACGGTGCTCGCACGTGGGTTCCGCGATGTTCGGTACAAGCCGGCGCGTGCCGGCACCAAAGGAGAACGTCATGGCCGATCGCGACTCGAAGACTTCCCACGGCGACCGCACCGCCCCGCGCACCGGGGGCCAGCAGCGGGACGAAGGCAACCGTCAGCAGGGTGGCCAGCCCGGCGACGACCAGCGCGGCCAGCGCCGCGGCGTGCAGGAAGACGACCGCGGCGAGCGCCTCGACGTCACCGGCGAGCGCGGGACTGAAGGCAACCGCCAGGAAGGCAACAAGGACAAGCAGCGCGGCGGCGGCGACGAACGCCAGCAGCAGCTCCGCAACCACGGGCAGCAGGGCGGCAAGACCGCGCGCAACGACAACGAATGACGGAGGCGACCCCATGACCGGCCAACGCAACGACACCGGCAACCGAGACAACACCGGCCCGAACCGCGCCGCGACGTCGATCGACGACCGCGCCGCCCGCGTGCGCGACGACGGCCGCCGCGACACCGACCTGGACGACGACCGCACCGACCAGCGCATGGCCGCGCAGCGCGAAGCCAATCGCCAGGCCGCCATCGCCACGCCGCAGGACGGCGTGCAGATCGACCAGGGCAGCCACGCGCACGAAGGCATGGGCCGCGCCCGGCAGACCGACGGCAGCTGATCAGTCCGCGCAGCCCTGCGTCAGTTCGCTCAGCCGCGTCACCGACGCGGTGCGCGCCCACGTGCCCGGCACGTCGTCGACGAACGACGCGTTCGCGCCGATGGTCTGGATCGTCGCCACGCCGTACGCGCGCGTGAGCTGGCCGATGCCGGTGCGCGCGGGCACCGCGTACGGGCCGAGCGGCGCGAAGCCGCGCAGCTGGTAGAGCGGCACCGTGGGGTCCCCGCCCGCGAACGGGCCGGCGCGCTCGGCTGCCAGGAAGCGCGGTACGCCCATCGCGTCGTACACGAACGTCGCGAGGAATTCGTAGCCGGGGTTCACCTGCACGCTGTAGCCGTATCCCGGCGACGCGGCATCGAACCAGTGCGCGCTGACGTCGAGCGGCGCGCCGCCATGCGTCGGGCAGCCGGTGAGGAAGGTGTCGAGCGTTTCGGCACCGGTGAAGCCGTCGATGTTGTAGGTCATCGACAGCTGCCCGTCGGCCCGCGGCGTCAGCACCAGGTCGCCGATCGCGTCGAGCGTGCGCGAGGTGCCATGCCACGCGGCGCGGTAGACCGTGCCGCGCCAGACCTGGTCGGCCCCCGGCAGCGGACCCTGCGCGTAGTACCAGGTCGGCGAACCGTCCTGCAGGTACGTGTACCAGAGCAGCGCATGGTCGCCGCCCGACGGGTACACGAACACGCCGTGGCCGCCGCGCGCGGGGTTGTAGTACGAGCCGCGACGCAGGGGCGGCACCGCGTCGACGCTGTCGATCGTCGCGCTCACCTCGATCGACGCCGGGCTGGACCCGTCGTTCACCGGCGTCAGGTACCAGCGGCCCGCGGCCGGGTTCGCGACGATGATCGTGCGATCGGCGCCGGCGCCCGCCTGCGAATGCGTGGCGGCGGCGCGCGGCGGCGCGGCCGCGACCACCGGACCGGCCGGCAGCGCCACATGCGCGGCGTGCAGCGACACGTCGCCGCCCGTGCCCTGCGTGCGGAACGTCGCCTGCGTCGTGCCCGGCGGCAGGTCGACGTAAAGATGTTCGTGCGCCGCGCCGGCCGGCAGCGTCACCGCGCGGGCGACGCCCGGCGCGAGACCGAACGGGGACGGCGCATTGCCGGTGCGCGTGATCGCGAACGGGACCGACACGACGGTTTCGCCTGGTGCGCGCTGCAGGTAGAGCAGGCCGACACGGCGCTCGCCCGGCAGCATCGACGGGTCGTCGTAGGCCACGCGCACGTGGAACGGTGTCGCGTCGGCCACGTGGCCCGGGCCGGTCGCCGTCAGCGCCGGCGTGGTGGCGGCGTCGAGCCCGAGCGCGTGGCTCGAGACGGCGACGCCGGTCCCCGGTCCGTCGTAGTTCTGGGCCACCAGCCAGTACGTGGTGGGCGCGGCATGCGTCACGTCGACGACGCAATCCTCGTCCCCGCCCGGGGTGGCCGACATGCAAGCGAGTTCGCCCGCTTCGGGCAGCCCGTCGCCGTCGGCGTCGTGGCCGAGGTAGAGATCGATGTCGGTCCCTTCGGCGCGTGTCGACACGGCGATCCGCCAGTTCGTCGCAGTGGCGGAGGCCGGCACCGTGATCAGCCGCCGATAGGTGCCCTCGAGCCCGGCGTAGGGGTCGAGCGGCGTCGCGTCCACCGTGATGGCCTCGACACTGTCGACCGCCGTCGCGAGCGCGGTCACGGCGAAGCGCGCGTCGGGCAGTTCCACCGTGCCACCCACGGCCACGTCGAAAAACCCGCGTTCGCCCGCGGCGTCGTGCGTGATGCCGGCCAGCGCGGCCTCGGTGGCGGCGTCGGCATACGGCGTCGCGTACACGGCGACCGGCAGCCGCAACGACGGACGCGGATCGGCTGACGTGTCGACCAGCGTCACCCAGCCGTAGACCCACGTGTCCAGCAGCGCCGGATCGCGGACGTCGACGGTGACCGCCAACGTCGCGCCGTCGGCGCGGCCGGGAAACACCGTCGGCGTCGCGGCGATCGTCGCGCCGGGCGTCATCGTCGCGGTGGCGACCGTGTAGTCCGCGTCGGGCGCCCCGGGCATCGACGCGAGCGTGCGCGTCATCGTGCAGACGCGGAAGCAGGCGCCGTGGCCGAACGACGGCAGGTTCAGCGGCGACGCCCCGCTCGCGAACGGTTCGGCCGACGCGGCGCGGAACGCGTCGTCGGCGATCGGCAGGTAGAGTCCGGCGCGCACCGCCTTGGCGGCGTCGATCATGCCGTTACCCTGTTCGTGCGGGTACGCGATCGCGCCCGGTGCCGTGGTGAGGCCGTTGCGTGCGGTCAGCGTGATCGCCGAGACGACCTGGTCGACGGTGGCGCCCGGGTTCGTCGACAGCACCAGCGCCGCGGTGCCGGCGACGTGCGGCGACGACATCGACGTGCCGCCGGCCACGGCGATGCTGGTCGGCCCGCTGATCCCCGCCGCGGCGATCCCGATACCCGGGGCGGCGACGTCGGGCTTCACGACGCCGAACGGCACCACCGGGCCGCGCCCGCTGCTCGGGACCAGCACGTCCGGGCCCGGGGCGCCGGGATCGTCGTCGGTGCCGTTCGCGACGCCGATGACCCACGGCGCGTTGCCGGGCTTGGTGTGCGAACCCGGCTCCGGCCCCTGGTTGCCGGCCGCCACGGCGATCACGATGCCCGCCTCGCGGGCCGCGAGGAACGCTTCGGCGTCGTCGTACAGCGCGTCGGAGGGGACGCCGAGCCACGGGTCGGTCGGCTGGAAGCCGATCGAGTAATTGATCACGTCGACGCCGTCGGCCACCGCCTGGTCGATCGCGCCGACCAGCGCTGCGCCGGGACAGGTGCCGCCGCCGCACGCCTTGTAGGCGATCAGGTTCGCGTGCGGCGCGACGCCGCTCAGCGACAGGAACGCCTTGCCCACGGCGGTCGACGCCGTATGCGTGCCGTGGCCGTCCTCGTCCACCGGCTCGGCCATGCCGTCGCCGGCGCCGACGAAGTTCCACAGGCCGATCAGCTTCGAATTGCACGCGGTGGGACTCACCGCGCACCAGCCATAGACCTGCGCGCGAGGGTTGGCGATGCCGGCGCCCGAGAACGCCGTGTGGAAACGGTTGATGCCGCCGTCGATCACGCCGACGACGACGCCGGCGCCCTTGTTCGCGGCGACACCGGGCACGGCGCCGCTCCATACGTCGTCCGCGCCGATCCACGGCATGCTCGTGTTGGTCTGCGGGTACCGATGGAATTCAGGGCTCACCGACTTCACGCCGGGCAGGCCGGCGATCGCCGCGGCGTCCGCCGGCGACAGCACCAGCGCGACGCCGTTGGTGGCGTGGGCGTAGACGTAGTCGGGCGTCACCGGGCGCCCGAGCCGCGCGGCGATGTCGGACAGCCGGGTCGCGCGCAGGTCGGCGAGGTAGCGCACGTAGTCGCGCGCCGCGGCGCTCGTGGCGTCGTAGCGGCGGGCGCCGGTCGCGGCCGGGCTGGTGGGGGAGAGTTTCGGACGGCGCGCATCCGGCGCGAACCCGCGGAACGCCGCGGCCGGCGGCTCCTCGAACACGACGATCCAGCGCGAGGGGGCGCGCGCCTTCCCGGGCGTGGCGTTGTCGCCGTACGCGGGCCGGGCCTCGGTGGCCGCGGGCAGTCCCAGCGCCAGCCCGATGGCCAGCGTCATCGCCATTACACGCATCGTTTCGTCCCCGTGCCGAAAGTCGCCGCGCCGGAAATCTGTCACACCCGTGTTGCGCGGTGCACGCAAACGGGCCGGGGGTTTTGCCCCTTTCTGGCACGCGCCGACACGGGGCCGACCGCGCGACCGATAGAATCGCCCGACCTGGGCGAAGCGCGACGAAACATGGCCGGACGCAAGATCGACAGCATCGACCGCCAGCTGCTCGCGCTGCTGCAGGAAAACAACCTGCAGACGAGCGACGAGCTCGCCGAACGCGTCGGCCGCTCGTCGTCGGTGATCGCCCGCCGCCTGCGCCGCAACCGCACCGCCGGGCTGGTGGTGTCGGAAGGCGCCCAGATCAGTCCCGAAGCCGCCGGCTGCCTGCTGTCCGCCGTGGTCCACGTGCAGCTCGAACGGCATGCGCGCCACGAAACCGACCAGCTCGTGCGCGAACTCGCCGCGAGCGCGCACGTGCAGCTGTGCTTCGAGATCAGCGGCGCGTTCGACCTGCTGCTGCTGGTGGTGGCGCACGACATGGCCGAGTTCAACCGCTTCGCCGACGAAACGCTGGCGAAGAACGCCGGCGTGCGCCGCTACGAGACGATGTTCGTGAAGAAGCGGGTGAAGGCGACGCTCGCCTTCCCGATCGTCCCGTGACGCGTCACGAGGCCAGCCCCACCGCCTGCCGCAACCGCTCGCGATAGCGCCGCCCGGTCGACAGCCGCCGGCCGCTCTCGAGCCGCAGCAGCAGCTCGCCGGAATCGAGCAGCTCCAGGTCGCGGATCGCAGCGATGCGCACGATGCGCGAGCGATGGATGCGCACGAACGCCTCGGGGTCGAGGCGCGCCTCCAGCCCCGCCAGCGTGTCGCGCACGCGGTGGCGCTGGTCCCCGGCCTCCACCTCGACGTAGTTCGCCTGCGCCACGAGGCAGTCGATGGCGCGGACGTCGAGCACGCGCAGCCGCGCGCCCGCCTGCACCGTCAGGCGCACGGCGTATTTCGGCGACGGCGCCTCGCCCGCCGGCTGCAACCGCTCGATCGCGGCGCGCAGCCGCGGATACGACAGCGGCTTGAGCAGGTAGTCGGCCGCCTGCGCGTCGAAGGCGCGCACCGCGTGCTCGGCGTGCGCGGTGATGAACACCACGCGCGTGCCCGCGCCGGCGAGCGCGAGCACGCGGAAGCCGTCGGCGCCGGGCATCTGCACGTCGAGGAACGCCACGTCGGGCCGGTAGGTCCGCAGCGCGTCGATCGCGTCGGCCCCGGTGCCGCATTCGGCGACGATGTCGACGCGGCCGTCGCGCTCGATCAGCCGCCGCATCCGCGCCAGCGCCAGCGGTTCGTCGTCGACGATCACCGCGCGCAGCCGCGCGCTCATGCCGCCACCGCGGTGCGGAACGGGATTTCCATGCGCACGGCGGTGCCGTCGCCGCACTCGCCGTCGAAATCGAAGCGATGCGCGGCGCCGTACAGCGCCTGCAGCCGCTCGCGCGTGTTGCGCAGGCCGATGCCGGTGCCGTCCGCCGCCGCCGGCCGCGGCGCCGCGTCGGCGCAGCCGTCGTCGGCCACCTGCAGCAGCAGGCGGTCGCCGGCGCGCTGCACGACGATGCGGATCAGCCCCGGCGTCGTGCGCCGCGCCACCGCGTGCCGCACCGCGTTCTCGACCAGCGGCTGCAGGATCAGCGGCGGCACGCGTGCCTGCAGCACGTCGGCGGCGACGTTCCAGTCCACGCGCAGCCGGGGCCCGAGCCGCACCTTCTCGATGTCGAGGTAGTGGTCCAGCAGCGCCAGCTCGTCGGCCAGCGCCACCTCCTGCCCGCCGTCGCGCGCCAGGCTGGTGCGCAGCAGCGTGGCCAGGTTCACCAGCATCCGGTCGGCGGCATCAGGATCGCGATGCACCAGTTCGGCGGTGGAATTGAGCGCGTTGAACAGGAAGTGCGGCTCCAGCTGCGCCGCGAGGCTGCGCAGCCGCGCCTGGTGCAGCAGCTTCTCGCGCGTCTCGGCGCGGCGCGCGCGGCCGGCGAACACGATCGCATGCAGCACGCCGACGATCATCCATGCCATCGGCACGTTGTTGAACGCGCTGACGCGCAGCAGTTCCGGCCAGCCGGGCACGGCGCCCGGATACCAGTGCACGAACGGGTTGAACGCGGCCACCGCCGCCGCGCGCACGACCACCACGCCGGCGACGCCGAGCGCGAGCCACGCGAGCGCCGGCAGCAGGTCGCCGCGCTGCACCGGGCGCCGGCGCACCATCCACAGCAAGCCCATCGTCAGCGGCACCCACAGCAGCGCGCTGGCCAGCTGCATCGTCGCGACGTGGGCCGCGTCGACGGCCTGCCCTTCCGCGGCGGCCATCGTCAGGTACTGGGTGATCCACACCCCGCCCATCAGCAGCCACCACGCGGTGACGGTCGTCCACAGCAGGAGTCGTTCGCGCATCACGGGCCGACGCTAAGCCCGCGCCCCGGGCACCCGCAAGCGCCGGAAGGCGTTCGTCCCGCGATTCCCGGCATTGGTCCCGCGCCGATTGCGCGCGGCCCGCGCGCCGGCCGACGGTGCGCCCACCCACCGAGGAGACACGCGATGAAAACGACCCTGCTGTGCACCGCCCTCGCCGCCGCGCTGCTGCCGCTGGCGGCCGTGGCCGATACCACCTGCCCCGCCGTCGCGAAGTTCGCGCCCGGGGCGATTTCCACGGGCGACCATTGGGAATGGCGGCTCGCGTTCACGCCGTCGCAGACCCGCGCGTACTGGGCCACGTCGGTCGGCTGGTGGCCCGGCACGCGCGAACGCTCGGAGATCCGCACGTCGCAGTGGCATCCGCAGACCGGCTGGCAGCCGGGTGAACTGGTGTCGTTCTCCGGCGTCTACGCCGATTTCGACCCGTTCGTGTCGCCCGACGGGCAGACGCTCTACTTCTCGTCCATGCGTCCGGTGCACGGCGCGGCGAAGGGCGACATGGACCTGTGGCAGGTGCGCCGCGGCCCGCAGGGCTGGGGCACGCCCGAACACATCGCCGCGCCGAGCATCGACGGCTACGACGAGCTGTATCCGAGCGTGGACCGCGCCGGCAACCTGTATTTCGCGCGCGTCAAGGCGCCGATCCCGACCGAGGACGTCGACATCTTCGTCGCCCGCCGCCAGAGCGACGGCAGTTACGGGCCGGCGACGCGCGTCGCCGGCGGCATCGACACGCCCGACCGCTGGGAATTCAACCCCGAGATCTCGCCCGACGGCCGCACGATGCTGTTCGTCCGCCTCGACCTGCCCGATGCGCTGCCCGACGAAGGCTACGGCTTCGGCGACCTGTACGCCTCGCACCTGCGCGACGGTCTGTGGAGCCCGGCGAAGAACCTCGGCCCGTGCGTCAACACGTGGAACGACGAATTCCACCCGACCGTGCTGTGGGAGAAGAAGCAGCTGTTCTTCGCCAAACAGGAAGGCGGGCCGACCAGCGACTTCCACGTGACGCCGCTGCCCGCGCTGGACTGACCCTCAATCCGGCGCGCGACCGGCGCCCGGCCCGATGTCCGCGAGCGGCGTGCCGCACGTCGGGCAGCGGGCTTCGGGCGCCGGCTCGTAGGGCTCGCGCAGGTCGACGGGCTGCGTCTTCGGCCGCCGCATCCGGATGTTGAGCACCTCGATGGCCAGCGCGAACGCCATCGCGCCGTACACGTAGCCCTTCGGGATGTGGTGCCCGAACCCGTCGGCGACCAGCACCACGCCGATCACGAACAGGAAGCCCAGCGCCAGCATCTTCACCGTCGGGTGCCGCGACACGAACCGCGCGATCACCCCCGAGAACGCCAGCATCAGCGCCACCGACACCACCACCGCCGCGACCATGATCGCCAGCTCGTCGACCATGCCGACGGCGGTGATGATCGAATCGAGCGAGAACACCATGTCGATGATGATGATCTGCGTGATCACCGCCGCGAACGTGGCCGACACCGCCGACGACGCGTGGCCGCCGTCGCCCTCGAGCAGCTGGTGCACTTCCTTCGTGCTCTTCCACAGCAGGAACGCGCCGCCGCCGACCAGGATCAGGTCGCGGCCGGAGAAGCCGCGGCCGAACGCCTCGAACAGCACCGCGGTGAGCCCCACCAGCCACGCCAGCACCGACAGCAGCCCGATGCGCATGAACATCGCCAGGAACAGGCCGATCCGTCGCGCGCGATTGCGCTGCGCCGGCGGCAGCTTGTCGACGAGGATCGAGATGAACACGATGTTGTCGATGCCGAGCACGAGCTCGAGCGCGGTCAACGTCAGGAAAGCGACCCACGCCTGCGGGTCGGTGGCGAGTTCGAGCAGCGACATTCAGGGCTCCGGGGGCGGGAAGTGACGCGGGCGTCTCAGAAATCGAACAGGTCGCCGAGCAGCGACTTCTTCTTGCGCGGATAGCCGTGGCCGTACGCGTGGCCGCGCTGGCCGCCATAGCCGCGCTCGCCCCCTTCGCCACCCTCGCCGCCCTCGCCACCCTCGCGGTAGCCGCGCTCGACGCGGCCGGCCGGGGGCGTCGGCGGCATTCCGGCCGCCGCCGGCGCGGCGTCGCGCTCGGCGCGTTCGATCAGACGATCGAGCTCGCCGCGGTCGAGCCAGATGCCGCGGCAGGTGGGGCAATAGTCGATCTCGATGCCCTGGCGTTCGGTCATCGCCAGTGTGGTGTTCGTGCAGTGGGGGCAGAGCATGCGGTCCTCCGGTGCGAAAGGGTCGCGACGAAGAACGGATACCGCCTTCGCCGCGATGGATCGGCGAAGGTCTTGCTCGCCGCCGCGGAACGCGGACGGCTGCTGCACCGGAGCCGGGGCTCGTAATGACGGCGACAGCGATCGGGAGCTACTCCCCTTCGCCGGCAAGCCTATCACTCGCGGGGGTGCGCGACTCGCTGCCGCAGGCCCGCGACCAGCCGCGCGGCGTCGTCCGGCGACAGCATCAGGTCGAACCCGCCGCGGGTCGGGATGAACACGGACCCCGGCGCGCCCGAATACGCCGCGAACACGCGGCGGTCGTCGGACCGGAACCACCCCAGCGACCCGCCCGGCAGGCCGATGCCATTGGTGCGCGTGCGCAGGCGCGGCAAGGGGCCCGCGCTCGCGAGCGCGATGCGGTCGATGTCGATGTCGGCGTACGGCACCGTCACCGCGTAGCGCCCGCCGTCGACCTGCAGGCCGTCGTCGGCGAGTCGCACGCGCGTGTCGAGCATCGGCACGACGATGAACGCCACGGCCACCAGCGAGATCGCGGCGCAGGCGAAGCCGATCCAGCCCGCCTTCGCCTGCTTCGCCGCGCGGGCGATGCCCCAGACGGCGAGCGCCGGAACGATGACGAGGCCGGCGAGCATCAGCACGCCTTGCCCCGACAGCAGCTGCACGTCGAACGTTTCCATGCGCGATCTCCCCGGAGTTCGCGCCAGCGTACCGCGTCAGGCGTGCGCGGCCCGCACCGGACCGCGGCGCCGCCACAGCGCGAACGGCACCAGCAGCCACGGCGCCATCGCCGGCAGGAACCACCACGCCGAGCCGCGCCACGCCAGCGGCATCACGTCCTGCTGGCCGAGGAAGAACGCGCCGCTGGCCATGAACAGCGCGACCGCCAGCCGCGTGCCGTGGCGCCGCCGACGCTGTGTCGCGTCCGGCACGCGCAGCGACAGCCAGCGCAGGTCGCCGAGGCCGGCGAGCGCGACGATCGCCGCGAATACCAGCAGGCCGTACGGACCGGGCGGGCCGTGCACCGCGAGTTCGCCGCGCAGCATCGCCATCGCGGCCAGCACGCAGCCGGCCGCCACCGTCCACGCGAACGCGCAGCCGAGCGCTTCGGCGAGCCGCGCGCGCCAGCCGCCGCGCGAGCGCATCGCCGCCCAGCCGGTCAGCACGAAGTAGACGATCGCGAGTCCGCCGCCCGGGGACTGCGCCGGCACCTTGAGCATGTCGAGCACCGCCGCGGTGAGCCCGAGCACCAGCATCGCGGCGACGAACACCCGGCCGGCATTGACGTGCATGCGCCCGCCCTTGCGCGACAGCGCCGCGACCGCGCCCGCCGCCAGCGCCACGGAACCACCGGCGATGTGCACCGCCATCAGCGCGTTCATGGCGCGTCCCCGTCGCCGGGCACGTAGCGCAGCAGGTCGCCGGGCTGGCAGTCGAGCGCCGCGCAGATCGCCGCGAGCGTCTCGAAGCGCAGGCCCTTGGCCTTGCCCGTCTTCAGGATCGACAGGTTCGCGAGCGTGATGCCGACGTGCGCCGACAGTTCGGTCAGCGTCATCCGGCGCGCGTGCAGCATCTCGTCGAGCGTCACGACGATCGCCATCTCACACCATCCCGTGCAGGTCGTCGCGCAGCCGCGTGCCTTCGGCGAACACCTGCGCCAGCACGAACAGCAGCCCCACCGCGAGCCAGCCGTTGAGCGAGAACGACCACGGGATGTTCGAGCCCGCCGCGTCCATCAGGCCGGCGAACACCCCGAACACCAGCCGCAGGCATTCGATCGCGAAGCCGCACCACGCGATCGTCCGCAGCCGCGCCGCGTTCGCCGGCACGAACGGATCGCCGTCGCGCACGGTGTCGACCACGGCGAGCAGCCGCGACAGGAAGACGTGCACCGCCGCGACCATCGGCAGCGCGGCCACCATCCACAGCCGCAGCACCGGCAGCAGCCACTGCGACCCGATCGTCGCCGGGCCCTTGGTGAAGAACGCCGCGAACGTGTCGGCGTACGGGAAGGAGGCGGCGAACGCGACGACGAGGCCGACGCCGGTCAACGCGTTCAGGACGCGGCACAGCTGCAGCAGCAGCCGCGAGAGGGCGAGCGCGGGGGACGCGGTGGCGGGCATGGCGATGGCCTCCTGATTTGTTGCCGGACGATAAGACGCTTATCGTTTTACGGCAATAGGTCGGAGGTCAGGGGCTTAAACGCGCCGGCCGGGCGCCGCATCCGAGCAGAGTCCGCCCGCCTGGAACCCGCCGATGCCCCGCCTGCTGCCGTTCGCGGCCCTGCTGCTGCTCGCCTTCGCCGCCGCCGCGCCCGCGGCCGACTTTCCGCCCGGCGCCACCGCGCCGCTGACGCCGGCCGAAGCCGCCGCGTGGCGCGAGGACCTCGCGTTCATGGCCGCGCAGATGAAGCAGCGGCACAAGGATCTTTTCCACACGACGGGCGAAGCGGAGTTCGACGCCGCGGTCGCCGCGCTGCACGCCGCGATCCCGCGCGGCGGCCGCCACGACGCGATCGTCGGGCTGATGCGCATCGCCGCGCTCGTCGGCGACGGCCACACCAACGTCAGCCCGCTGAAGGACCCGGCGTTCGCGTTCCCCTCGCTGCCGGTGAAGCTGTACGACTTCGAGGACGGCGTGCACGTGTGGGCGGCGAAGCCCGGCTGGGAGCACCTGCTCGGCGCGCGCGTCGTGCGCGTCGGCGGGGTGGCGGTCGAGGACGCGCGCGAGCGGATCGCGGCGATCAGCCCGCGCGACAACGCGATGGGCCTGCGGATGTATTTCCCGCTGTTTTTGGCGATGCCGCCGGTGCTCGACGCGCTCGGGCTGTCGGCCGATCCCGCGTCCGCGACGCTGGACGTCGTCGTCGACGGCGAATCGCGGCGCGTCGTCGTGCCCGCGACGCAGGTCGACCCGTCGTGGCCGCCGGACACGGACGTGTCGCTGTCGGCGCCGGACGGCTGGGCGATCGCCACGCGCGACGGCCGCCCGCCGCGCTGGCTCGCCGACCCGCTCGACCTGCAGCGCATCGACGCCCTGCCCGACCGCGACGCACTCGTGGTGCGGCTGGACATGGTGAGCGACACGCCGGAGCAGTCGCTCGCGGCGTTCGGCGAGAAGATCCTCGCGACGGTGCGCGCCACGAACCCCGCGCGCGTCGTGATCGACCTGCGCCTGAACCGCGGCGGCAACCACGACCTGCGCTACCCGTTCATCGCCGACCTGATCCGCGCCGAGGACGACGACACCGCGCTCTACGTGCTCGTCGGCCGCGGCGCGTTCTCGGCGACCCAGGCGCTGCTGGACGACCTGGACCGCTACACCGCGGCCACGTTCGTCGGCGAACCGGCGGCATCGAAACCCAATTCGTTCGGCGACAGCTACAAGCTGCAGATGCCGAACAGCGGCCTGACGTTCCGCACCTCGATCTACTGGCACCAGCGCGACCAGCGGGACTGGCCGTACACGCCGATCGACGTCGCGGCGCCGCCAACATTCGCCGATTACGCCGCGGGGCGCGACGCCGCGCTGGAAACGGCGTTGACGATGCCGCCGCTGGAAGCGCTCGGGGAACGCGCCCTCGCCGCCGCGCGCGAGCACGGCGCGGAGCGCGCGGTCGCCGAAGCGAAGGCGTGGCTGGACGACCCGCGCCACCGCTACGCGAACCGCGAACGCACGCTGGTCCGGACGGCGTGGAAGCTCGCCGGCGACGGGCTCACCGCCGAAGGCGTCGCCGTCGCGGAGCTCACCGTCGCCGCGCTGCCCGCGTCGGTCGACGCGTGGACCACGCTGGCGCTGCTGGCGAAACAGAAGGGGGACGGCGAGCAGGCCGCGGAAGCGGCGCGGCGGACGCTGGCGCTGGACCCGGAGAACCGGCAGGTG
>CBIHMN010000023.1:0-13602 GCA_966211005.1 uncultured Arenimonas sp. | reverse complement strand
TCCGCGTCCTCAGCGGCGACCGGTGGCACGCGACCACCGCGAGGCCCTGATCGATGCCGCGCGCGATGAATTCGCGGCCCACGGGTTCGCCGCGACGTCGGTTCGCCGCGTCGCCCGGGCCGCCCACGTGACGCCGGCGCTCGCCAGCTACTACTTCGGCGACAAGGCCGGGCTGCTCGAAGCGGTACTGGAAGCGCGGGTGAGCCCGATCGTGCAGGACCTGGCCGCATCGGTGGCCGCGGCCGGTCCGGAGCCCCGGGAGGCGATCACGGCGTTCGTGCGCCGCTACACCGCGACCGCGGCGGCGAACCCGTGGCTGCCGCAGCTGATCGTGCGCGAAGTGCTCAGTGCCGAAGGCGCCCTGCGCGACGTGTTCCCGCGGCGGTTCGCCGGCGGAATGACGGCGATGCTGCAGCGGATCGTCAGCGACGGCCAGCAGCGCGGCGAATTCCGCGCCGACCTCGACCCCGCGCATGTCGCGCTGTCGATCGCGTCCCTCTGCATCTTCCCGTTCGTCGCGGTGCCGATGGTCGCCGGCGCCCTCGGCATCGACACGTCCCCGGCGCGCGCGGCGGCGCTGGCCGAACATCACCTCGCCGTGCTGCTGCACGGCATCGGGAGCCCGCGATGAACCGGCTGCTGCGACTCGCCATGCCCTGCCTGCTGCTGGCCGGCTGCGGAGACGACGCGCTTCGCGCGCCGGGCACGCTGGAGCGCGACCGCATCACGCTGCCGGCACCGGTCGCCGAGCGCATCGCCGGCATCTCGGTGCGCGAAGGCGAGCCGGTCGCGGCAGGCGAGGAACTGATGGTGCTGGAGCCGGAGCGCACGGCGGCCCGGGGCGATGCGGCGGCCGCGGAGCTGGCACGCGCGCGCGCCGCGCTGGACGAGGCGCGCGCCGGGCCGCGACCCGAAGCGATCGCGGAAGCCCGGGCCCGCGTGCGCGGCGCCGAAGGCATCGCCACGAACGCCCTCAGCGAACGCCGCCGCGTCGAGACCCTGGTATCGCGTCAGCTGCTCGCGCGGGCCGAGCTCGATCGCGCGCGCGCCGCGGCAGTCGCGGCCGAGGCCGGTGCGCAGGCCGCGCGGGAAACGCTCGCGGCGCTGGAGCACGGCACGCGCAGCGAACAGGTCGCCCAGGCCGAGGCCGCGGTCGCCGCGGCGCAGGCGGCGGTCGACACGGTCACGGTCGACCTCGCGCGCACGCGAATCACCGCACCGCGGGCCGGCGTCGTCGACAGCCTGCCGTTCGAGGTCGGCGACCAGGTGCCCGTCGGCACCCCCTTGGCAGTGCTGCTGGTCGGCGAGCGTCCGTATGCGCGGGTCTACGTACCCGAGGCGCTCCGCCTGCACATCGCGGTCGGCAGCGCCGCGGTCGTGCGGCTGCAGGGCGACGACGCCGAGTACGCGGGCCGGGTGCGCGCGATCCGGTCCGAGCCTTCGTTCACTCCGTATTACGCCCTCTCCGGCGACGACGCGTCGCGTCTGTCGTGGCTCGCGGAGATCGAACTCGACGTGGCGGCGGGCGAACTGCCGGTCGGCATCCCCGTGCAGGCCGAATTCCCGGACGCGCCCCGCGGCAGCGTGCCGTGAGCGCCGACGACGACATCGCGATCCACGCGCGCGGCCTCGTGAAGCGGTTCGGCGACCTGCTGGCGGTCGACCAGGTCGACCTCACGGTGCCGAAAGCGGCGGTCTACGGCTTCCTCGGCCCGAACGGCTCCGGCAAATCCACCACGATCCGGATGCTCTGCGGCCTGCTGACGCCGAACGCCGGCGAGATCGTCGTGCTCGGGTTGCCGATACCGGAACGGGCCGAAGCACTGAAACGCCGCATCGGCTACATGACGCAGAAGTTCTCGCTGTTCGAGGACCTCACCGTGCGCGAGAACCTCGAATTCATGGCCACGGTGCAGGGCCTGCCGCGCGCCGTCGCCCGGGCACGGGTGGACGGTCTGGTGGCGGACTACCACTTCACGGATCGCCAGCGGCAACTCGCCGGCACGCTCAGCGGCGGGCAGAAACAACGCCTCGCGCTGGCCTGCGCGGTCGTCCATCGGCCCGAGCTGCTGTTCCTCGACGAGCCGACCAGCGCGGTCGACCCGGAATCGCGCCGCGGATTCTGGGAGAAGCTGTTCGAACTCGCCGACGGCGGCACGACCCTGCTCGTGTCGACGCATTACATGGACGAAGCCGAGCGGTGCCACCGCCTCGCGATCCTCGACCGCGGCAGGCTCGTCGCCGACGGCACGCCGGCGGCGCTGGCCGGCGCGCTCGCCGGCCGCACGCTGCGCGCGCACAGCGTCCGGCCGCGGCAGGCGGCGGCGCTGCTGCAGGCGCAGCCGGGGGTCATCAGCGTCGCGCAGATCGGCAACGACCTGCGCGTGCTGCTCGCCGATGGCGGCACCGATCCCGCCGCGGCCGGGGCCACGCTCGCCGGCATCCTGCGCGCCGTCGATCCCGGCGCGCGCGTGGAGCCGGTGCCGGCGAGCCTCGAGGACGTCTTCGTCGCGGCCACGTCGCGTCCCGCGTCGGCGCCGGAAGCCGCATGAACGCGCGCCGCCTGGTCGCGGTGATGGTCAAGGAGCTGCGGCAGCTGCGCCGCGACCGGATGACACTGGCCATGATCGTCGGCATACCGGTGCTGCAGCTGCTGCTTTTCGGTTACGCGATCAACCTGGACGTTCGCGGTCTGCGGATGGCCGTCGCCGACGAGGCGCGCACGTCGCAGTCGCGGGCCTACGTGCAGGACCTGATCGCGACCGGCGTGGTGACACCGGTCGCGGCCGCGACGTCGCCGGACGACCTGATGGCGGCACTGCGCGCCGGCGACATCAGCGTCGGCGTCTGGATCCCGCCCGACCACGCGCGGCGGCGCCTCGAAGGGCGCGAAGCCGTGCAGATCCTCGTCGACGGCAGCGACACCGTCGTGCAGGCCAGTGCCCGCCAGCTGGCGCTGATGCCGCTCGATCCCGCGCCGCGCGCGGCGACGCCGCCGGTCGCCGTCGTGCCGCATTTCAATCCGGAGCGTCGCTCGGCGGTGAACATCGTGCCCGGCCTGGTCGGCGTGATCCTGACGCTGACGATGGTGCTGTTCACCGCGGTCGCCATCGTCCGCGAACGCGAGCGCGGCAACATGGAGCTGCTGATCACCACGCCGGTCGGCCGCGCCGAACTGATGATCGGGAAGGTGCTTCCCTACGTCGCGATCGGTCTGGTGCAGACCTCGGTCGTGCTGCTGCTGGGGACCTGGATCTTCGACGTGCCGATCCGCGGCTCGGTCGGCGCGGTCTATGCGGCCGCGCTGCTGCTGATCGTCGCGAACCTGAGCCTCGGGCTGCTGATCTCGACCAGGGCCAGAAGCCAGTTCCAGGCGATGCAGATGACGTTCTTCGTGTTCCTGCCGTCGATCCTGCTTTCCGGGTTCATGTTCCCGTTCGCCGGCATGCCGGTGGCGGCGCAATGGATCGCGCAGGCCCTGCCGCTGACGCATTTCATGCGACTGATCCGCGGCGTGATGCTGCGCGGCGCGGGCCTCGGCGAACTGCTCGCGCCGATCGGCGCGCTCGCGCTCTTCACCGCGGTGATGATGACCGTCGCCATCCTCAACTTCCGCAAGCGGCTGGACTGAGCGGCACCTGCGTCAGAACGACGAGCCCGGCTGCGTCAGGAACAACGCTTCCTCCGGCGTGCTCTCGCGCCCGAGCGCGGCGTTGCGATGCGGGTAACGCCCGAAGCGGTCGATGATCGCCTTGTGGCGAAGCTCGTACTCGTGGTTCCCGGCCGGCGTGTGTTCGCGAAACAGGCGTTCCGCCTCGGCATGCACCACGGCCGATTCGCTGTGCATGTAGGGCATCAGCAGGAACGTGCGCCCGTTCTCGTCCAGGGCCGCCAGCGCGCCGCCCGCCACGGCCTCCTGCGCCAGCACCAGCGCCATCGGATCGCCGGCGAACGCGGCGGCCGTGCCGCGCCCGAGGTTGCGCGTGAACTGGTCGAGCACGATCACTTCGGCGAGGCGGCCACGCGGGGTGGCACGCCACGCCGACAGCTCGCCGCGCAGCGCCCGGGCGAGCGTGTCGGCGAAACGGGCACGGATCGCCGCATCGAACGCCGGATCGCGCTTGAACCACTGCGCCGGCGTGGATTCGCGGAACCAGAAATCGAGCACGGCCGCCGCCCCCGGCGGCAGGCCTGTCGGCGTCGTCGCGCTCATCCGCCGGCGCTGCGTTCCTGCCAGAGGCCGTACGCCCCCTTGCCGATCCAGAACAGGCCGAGCACGTCGATCGCGCCGCCGATCAGGGACGGATTGCCCTGGAAGATCGAATCGCCCAGCAGCAGTCCGATGCCTATGATCACGACGCCGGTGATGATGTTGCCCATCGCGTTTCCCCTGAGTGCGCCCGGTACCGGGCGCCCCGATTGTGTCGGCACAGGGGAAACGCCGCCACTGGTTGGTCAGCGGCAGGGACCGCGGTAGTCGCCGTGACCGAGATGGCCCTGCAGCGCGGCGGCCGGCAGTTCCATCGTCTTCTTGCCCTTGTGGCAGACCAGGACGCGGTCCTGGCCACCCGGACCCGGCCCGGAATGGTCCTTGCCGTAGCGGTAGCGGTCGTCGTAGCGGTCGTCGTAGACGTGCGCACAGCCGCCGGCGAAAAGCACGAGCAGCAGCATCGGGAGGATCTTCATCGCGGGTTCTCCGCTGGGGGGAAGCCACAGCGTGCCCCCGGCAGCGGTGCAGCCGGCGTCAAGCCGGGCAAAAAAAAGAGGCGACCGCCCGCACGGTCGCCTCGCCGTCCCGGTGCCGCGCCGCCCGGGGAGAGGCGGTGCGGCACCGGACCGGTGGGTTCAGCCGACGCGCAGCATCCGGTCGCCGAAACCGGCGGTGTAGGAGCGGTCCTGGGCATAACCGCTGCTGCGGCCGTAGCCGGTGCCGTAGTCGCGGGCGCGGTAGCGCGGCGTGGTTTCGGCGTCGGACGGGTCGTTGGCGGGCGCGATGACCGCGACCGGGGTCGCCGTCGCGGCCGGCACGCTGGCCGCGATCGCGAGGAGCCGGGAGGGGGCCTGACCGACGATCGCCGGGCGGCTCGGGAACAGGCGGTAGAAATCGGACAGGGTCTTCATGGCGGGGCTCCGTGCTTCGGTGTGCTGGTAGACTACAACACCGGATATGTCCTTCCATGGGCCGGAAGTCATATCGGGCAACCTCTTGTTTCGAAAGTGACTTCCGGCATGTAGTCGGAGGCGCCGGGTCACATCGACAGAGATGCCGAAGCCGCTTCAAGGGTTGCAACGCCGGCGCCACGGCGCCGGACCGGCGATCGCTCAGCCGGTCGGAAGCGCCTGGACGCGTTCGAGCTGCTCCCGCAGCGCGGGCACCAGCGGGTGCGACGGATGCGCGGCCAGTGCACCGCGCAGCCGCGCGATCGCCGCCGTTTCGAGGCCCAGCTTGTCGGCCATCGGCCACGCGATCGCCACTGCCAGCGCCGGGAGCTGGTCGCTCCCCGGGAAACGCTGTTCGAAATCGTCGGCGAGCGCGACAGCCTGTCGAGTCTGGCCGCTGCGCAGCGCGTACGTCACGAGCTTGACGACGCTTTCGTCGTGCGCGACCCGGAACGACGGATCGCGCGCGGACGTGTCGACCACGATCGCGAGCGCCCGCTTGTCCTGCCCGGTCGACAGCAGCGCCACCACGTGTTCGGCGTCATGCCGCACGAGGCGCGCGATGTCGCCGGCGGCGATCAGGTGCCGCCGGTAGGCCTCGTGCACCGCGTCGGACGCGCCGCGGCCGCGGAACAGGTCCTGCAGCCGCTCGGCCGCCGCGTCATGGCGTCCTTCGCGCGCCAGCGCGTCCGCCGCGGCCATCGCCTCGTCCTCGAACGGGTTGGCATACGTCGCGCGCGCGATCGCCGGGGTGACGTCGAGTCCGAGCGCGGCGTGGTTCCGATGCAGCAGATCGCCGAGCACGTGGTACACCACCACCAGCGAATACGCGGCGACGAACGATGCCGGCAATCGCCCGAAGCCCGCCGGCAGCGCCGCTTCCAGCAGTACCTCCAGCAGCGCCGAGAGCAGCGTCAGCCCCGCGACCACCGCGACCACGCCGAAATAAGCCCCACCGAGCCGCCGCGCGAGTTCCAGCCACGACAGCGGATTGAGGGCGTGCAGCACGCTGCCATCCACCGCGAGCATGATCACCGCCGCCGGCAGCACCAGCACGACGATCGCCAGCGCCGCCACGCCCGCCGTCGGCCCCGCCAGCTGGCCGACCAGCGCCACGGCGACGCCGAAAAGGACCTGCAGCACCAGCTGGTCCCAGGCTTCCCCGTCGGTCGCCATCACGTCGCCTGTCGACACGGGTTCGTAGCGGCCCTGCATCGTGTTCGCGAGCGCTTCGACGGCCAGCTTGAACGCCATCACCCAGAAGCCGATCTCGAACAGCAGGCCCAGCACGTTCGGCAGGTGCGCCAGCAGGCGCAGCAGCGCGATGGCGACGAGCAGCCACAGCGTCGGCGATTGCAGCGGGTACGCCAGCATGCGCGGCAGTCGCGCCAGCAACGGTTCCGTTCGTGTCGCGGCCATGGCCCTGCCCTTTTCGCGAAACCGGCGAGCCTACGGCCTACGGCAGGACGCGGTCCAGCAGCCTCGTCACCGGGGCGCCGCCCGCGAGCACGCCGTAGGCGCCGGGACGACGGCCGCCGAGCCGCGCGGCGATGAAGGCCGCGGCGATCTCCGGGTCGCCGCGCGACAGCGTGGACGCCTGCAGCGCGGTCGCGAGCCGTCCGGCGAGATCGCGCGCGTCGCCTTCGGCCGGACCGGCGGCCAGCCGGGCACGCAACCCGCGCACCTCGTCGTCGAGCCGGGGATGGGCGCCGCGCACCGCGTCGAATTCCGCGAACAGCGCATCGGCGCTGTCCGGCTCGCGGCCGAGCGCGCGCAGCACGTCGAGGCACTGGATGTTGCCGCTGCCTTCCCAGATCGAGTTGAGCGGGGCCTGGCGATAGAGCCGCGGCATGCCGGTTTCCTCGACGTAGCCGACGCCGCCGAGGCACTCGAGCGCTTCGGCGACGAACGCCGGCGCCTGCTTGCAGACGTGGAACTTGCCCAGCGCGGTGGCGATCCGCGCCAGCGCCGCTTCGCGCGGATCGCGTGCCGACGCGTCGACCGCACGCGCGACGCGGAATGCGAGCGCGGTCGCGGCTTCCGAATCCAGCGCGAGGTCGGCGAGCACCGCGCGCATCAGCGGCTGCTCGACGAGCCGGGTCCCGAAGGCGCGGCGATGACGCGCGTGGTGCGTCGCCTGCACCAGGGCCTGCCGCATCAGGCTCGCGGAACCGAGCAGGCAGTCCAGCCGCGTCAGCGCGACCATCTGCAGGATGGTCGCGACACCGCGACCCTCGTCGCCGAGGCGCGTCGCGCGCGCGTCGTGGAACTCGACCTCGGAACTGGCGTTGCTCCAGTCACCGAGCTTGTCCTTCAGGCGCTGCAGGCGCAGGCCGTTGCGTGAACCGTCAGGGAGGATCCGCGGCAGCAGGAAGCACGTGAGCCCGCCGGGCGCCTGCGCGAGCACGAGGAAGGCATCGCTCATCGGCGCCGAGAAGAACCACTTGTGGCCGACCAGCGCGTAGTCGCCGCCCGGCAGCGGCGTGGCGCGCGTGGTGTTCGCCCGCACGTCGGAGCCGCCCTGCTTCTCCGTCATGCCCATGCCGAGCGTGACGCCGCGTTTCGCGTCGGCCGGCACGTGGCGCGGGTCGTACACGCCGTCGGCGATCTTCGGCCCCCAGAACGCGGCGACCTCCGCGTCGCGGCGCAGCGCCGGCACGCAGGCGTAGGTCATCGTCAGCGGGCAGCTGGTGCCCGCGTCGGCCTGGTTGTGCAGGTACATCAGCGCCGCGCGGGCGACGTGCGCGCCGGCGCGATCGCCGTGCCGCCACGCGAATCCGGCGACGCCGTGCTGCACGGCCGTGCGCATCAGCGCGTGGTAGGCGGGGTGGAACTCGACCTCGTCGATGCGGTGGCCGTAACGGTCGAACGCGGCCAGCACCGGACGGTGCGCGTTCGCGGCGCGCGCGAGTTCCATCAGCTCGCCGCCGGCCAGCGCGCCGTACGCACCGATCGCGTCGCCGGCCCATCCCCCGCCTTCCCGGTCCACCGCCTCGCGCAGCGCGACGTCGGTCGCCCACGCGTCGTACGGCGCCAGCGGCGGGGGCTGGTTTTCCACATCGTGGGTCCGGAAGCGCGTCATTCGATGCCGAGCTCGCGGCGCGCCTTGCGCGTCAGCTTCGCCGCGACCAGTTCCCATGCGCGCCGCAGCAGCGCGTCGCGTTCGGCGCGAGGCAATACCGCCGGGTCGTCGAGGCTGATCCAGTGCGCGCGCGCCATGTACGGCGCGGGCACGATGCCGGGGCGGTCGGTCAGCTCCAGGAAGCGGTGCTCGTCGACCTTGAACGCGAGCTTCCCTCGCTGCGGACCGGAGACCGCCAGCCCGCAGAACATCTTGCCGCCGACCATGAAGATGAGGTCGTTTTCCCATTTCACCTCGGCGCTGACGCCGGGCCAGCCGTCGGTCAGTGCGCGCAACGTCTTCTCGTCCATGGCCGTCCTCGAATGCGGAACCGGGATTCGTCCCCGACGCTAGTCGGCCCGTGTCGCACCGGCAAGTCGGTCGCGAAGTGACGCCGGCGCGCACGGCCGCTGCGGTAAACTCCGCGGCCCGATGAACCGTCCCGACCTTCCCGCCGCGCCGCGCCCGAAAGCGGGCCAGCAGCGCGCCCTGTGGCGTGCGCCGGCGAGCCCGAGCGCGCTGGCGCTGGGTATCGCCGAAGCCGCCCGCCGCCACGACGGCCTGGTGCTGGCGGTCGCGCGCGACAGCCACGCCGCGCAGGCGCTGGAACACGACCTGCAGGTGCTCGCCGGCGACCTGCCGGTGCTGCATTTCGCCGACTGGGAAACGCTGCCGTACGACCTGTTCAGCCCGCACCCGGACATCGTCTCGCAGCGTGTCTCGGCGCTGTTCCGGCTGCCGACGGCGCGGCGCGGCGTGCTGGTGGTGCCGGTGGCGTCGCTGATGCAGCGGCTGCCGCCGCCGGAATGGATCGCCGGCAACACGCTCGATCTCGCGAGGGGCCAGAAGCTCGACCTCGACGCCGAAAAGCGCCGCCTCGAGGCCGCCGGCTACCGGCACGTGCCGCAGGTGCTCGATCCCGGCGACTTCGCGGTGCGCGGCGCCCTGCTCGACCTGTTTCCGATGGGTTCGGACGTGCCGTACCGCATCGAGCTGTTCGACGACGAGATCGAGTCGCTGCGCACGTTCGACCCGGAAACGCAGCGCTCCGACCGCCCGGTCGAGCGCGTCAAGCTGCTGCCGGCGCGCGAGTTCCCGCTCGACGAGTCCAGCACGAAGCGCGTCCGCGAAATCCTGCGCGAGCGCTTCGACGTCGACACGCGCCGCAGCCCGCTCTACCAGGACCTGAAGGCCGGCGCCGCGCCCGCCGGCATCGAGTACTACCTGCCGCTGTTCTTCGACCACACCGCGAGCCTGTTCGACCACCTCGCCGACGACACGCTGGTGGTGATCGGCGACGGCGCGAACGAGGCCGCGCTGGCCTTCTGGACGCAGACCGGCGATCGCTGGGAGCAGCGCCGGCACGACGTCGAGCGGCCGATCCTGCCGCCGGCCGAAATCTTCCTGCCGCCCGAAGAACTGCGCGCGCGCTGGAACCGCACGGCGCGCATCGAGGTGGCCGGCGTCGACCACCCGCAGCGCGACAAGGCCGTCGCGATGCCGGAGCAGCCGGCGCCGAAGCTGCCGTGGAGCGAGAAAGGCGGCGACCCGGGCGCGGCGCTGCACGGTTTCCTGCGCGCGTACCCCGGGCGTGTGCTGCTCGCCGCCGACTCCGCCGGCCGACGCGAGGCGCTGCTCGAACTGATGGCGCCGGCCGACCTGAAGCCGGCCGGCGTCGCCGGCTGGGACGCGTTCCTGCAGGGCGACGCGCGCTTCGCGATCACGGTCGCGCCGCTGGAGGACGGCTTCGCGCTGGTCGATCCGCCGATCGCGGTGCTGACCGAGCGGCAGCTGTTCCCCGAGCGCGCCGAACAGAGCCGGCGCCGGCGCAAGGCCGTGCGCGATCCGGAAGCGGTGCTGCGCGACCTCGGCGAGATCCAGCCGGGCTCGCCGATCGTGCACGAGGACCACGGTGTCGGTCGCTACCACGGCCTCGTCGTGCTGGAGAGCGGCGGCATCCGCGGCGAATACCTGCAGATCGAATACGCGAAGGGCGACAAGCTCTATGTACCGGTGTCGCAGCTGCAGCTCGTCAGCCGCTATTCGGGCGCGAGCCCGGAGCATGCGCCGCTGCATTCGCTCGGCGGCGACGCGTGGGACAAGGCGAAGCGCAAGGCGGCCGAGAAGGTCCGCGACGTCGCCGCCGAACTGCTGGAGATCCAGGCGAGGCGCCATGCGCGCCAGGGCCTCGCGCTCGCGGTCGACCGGCCGATGTACGAACCGTTCGCGGCGACGTTTCCGTTCGAGGAGACGCCCGACCAGCTCGGCGCGATCGACGCGGTCATCGCCGATCTCGCGCAGCCCACGCCGATGGACCGCGTGGTCTGCGGCGACGTCGGTTTCGGCAAGACCGAGGTCGCGGTGCGCGCCGCGTTCGTCGCGGCGATCGCCGGCAGGCAGGTGGCGGTGCTGGTGCCGACGACGCTGCTCGCCGAGCAGCACTACCGCAACTTCCGCGACCGCTACGCCGACTGGCCGATCCGCGTCGAGGTGCTCAGCCGCTTCAAGTCGCCGAAGGAGGTCAAGGCGGCGCTGGCGCAGCTGGCCGCCGGCGCGATCGACGTGATCGTCGGCACGCACCGGCTGCTGCAGAAGGACGTGGTGTTCAAGGACCTCGGGCTGGTGATCGTCGACGAGGAACAGCGTTTCGGCGTGCGCCAGAAGGAAGCTCTGAAGGCGCTGCGCGCCGAGGTGCACCTGCTGACGCTGACCGCGACGCCGATTCCGCGCACGCTGAACATGGCGATGAGCGGGCTGCGCGAGCTGTCGATCATCGGCACGCCGCCGGCGCACCGGCTGGCGGTGCAGACGGTGATCACGCCGTGGGACGGCCCCCTGCTGAAGGAAGCCTTCCAGCGCGAACTCGCGCGCGGCGGACAGGTGTATTTCCTGCACAACGAGGTCGAGACCATCGAGAAGATGGCGCGCGAACTCGGCGAGCTGGTGCCGGAAGCGCGCATCCGCATCGCGCACGGGCAGATGCCGGAGCGTGAACTCGAACGCGTGATGCTCGACTTCCACCGGCAGCGCTTCAACGTGCTGGTCTGCACGACCATCATCGAATCGGGCATCGACATCCCGAGCGCGAACACGATCGTGATCAACCGCGCCGACCGCTTCGGCCTCGCGCAGCTGCACCAGCTGCGCGGCCGCGTCGGCCGCTCGCACCACCGCGCGTACGCCTATCTGGTCGTGCCGCCGAAGAAGGCGATGACCGCCGACGCGGAAAAGCGCCTCGAGGCGCTCGCGTCGCTGGAGGAACTCGGCGCGGGGTTCACGCTGGCGACGCACGACCTCGAGATCCGCGGCGCCGGCGAGCTGCTGGGCGAGGACCAGAGCGGCCAGATGGCCGAGATCGGCTTCTCGCTCTACACCGAACTGCTGGAGCGCGCGGTGCGCTCGATCCGCACCGGCCAGATCCCGGACCTCGACCCGGCGACGCGCCACGGCGCGGAGGTCGAACTGCATGTGCCGGCGCTGATCCCCGAGGATTACCTGCCCGACGTGCACGCGCGCCTGACGCTTTACAAACGCATCGCCGGCGCGAAGGACCTCGAGCGGCTCGACGAACTGCAGGTCGAGATGGTCGACCGCTTCGGCGTGCTGCCCGACGCGACGAAAACGCTGTTCGCGGTCGCCGGGCTCAAGCTGGAGGCTACGCTGCTGGGCATCCGCAAGCTCGACCTCGGGCCGACCGGCGGCCGCGTGACGTTCACCGCGAAGCCGACCGTCGACCCGATGGCGATCATCCGGCTGATCCAGGGCCAGCCGAAGGTGTATTCGATGGACGGACCGGACAAGCTGCGGCTCCGGATGGACCTGCCGGACGCCGCGTCGCGTCTGCGGACGGCGCGCGGGCTGCTCGCCATGCTGAGCCGGGGCGATGTCCCCGGGTCGCCCCGGGCTTGAAGCGCCCGTCCGCCGTCCCCACTCGTGAAATCGTCCGGCCGTGACCGGCTCTCCTCCAGACGAGGCATCAGATGACCCCGATCCACTGGCTCGAATTCGGCGCCGCCCTGCACCTGCTGCTCGCCGCGACCGCGATCTGGTTCGCCTTCCGCGTCGACGGCTATACCGACGGACAGCGCCGCATGCAGGCGCTGATCGCCGCGCTCGTGCCGGCGCTCGGCGCGATCGTCGTCTACGTGATGGCCCGCGAGGCCGACGCGCCGCTGCCGGCGCCGAAGCCGAGCACGCAGCGCTTCGACCGCGCCGACGGCTGAGCCCGCCACCGACCCCGGAGCGCCCGATGCCCCGCCTGTTCGCCGCGATGCTGCTCACCACCCTGCTCGCCCCGTTTCCTGCCCACGCCGACGCCGGCCTCGCCGACGCGACGGTCGTGGTCGTCGTGCGCCATGCCGAGAAGGCGACGGACGACCCGCGCGATCCGACGCTCAGTGCCGCCGGCGCGGCGCGCGCGCAGGCACTCGCCGCCACGCTCGCGGGCGCCGGCCTCGACGCCGCGTACACCACGCAGTACCGCCGCACGCGGCTCACCGCGGGGCCTGCGGCCGCGGCCGCGGGGATCGAAGTGCAGGTGCGGCCGATCGACGCCGGCAACGCCGACCGCTACGACGCCGATCTCGCCCGCGACATCCGGGCGCTGCCGGCCGGCAGCACCGTGCTCGTGGTCGGGCACAGCAATACCGTGCCGGGGCTGGCGAAGGCGCTCTCCGGCACGGACGTGCCGGAGATGCCCGAGACCGAATTCGACCGGTACACGGTGATCGTGGTGCCCGTGGCGGGCGCGGCCCGGGTGCTCGTCTCGCGCTACTGATCGGGCCTGGAGGCCCACTCGCGGGTCAGAAGCGGCCGGCCTGGTAATCGGCGAAGGCCTGGCGCAGCTCTTCCTGGGTGTTCATCACGAACGGGCCGTATTTCGCCACCGGCTCGCGCAGCGGCCGCCCGGCGACGAGGATCAGGCGCGTGCCGTCGACCGCACCCTCGGCCACGAACCGTCCGCCCTCGCCCAGCACCGCCAGCTCCTGCGCACCGACCGAAAGCCCGCCGTCACCACCGAGCCGCGCCGCGCCTTCGTACACGTACGCGAACGCGCTGTGGCCGGCCGGCAACGACTGCTCGAAACGGGCGCCGGCCGCGAGCGTGATATCGAGATAGATCGGGTCGGTGGCCGGCTGCACGACCGGACCGACCGTGTCGCCGACACGGCCGGCGATCGCCTTGACGCGCACGCCGTCCGCCGGCGCCGCTTCGGGGAAGCGCTCCGGGCCGTATTCCTGGTAGCGGGGCGCGGTCATCTTGTCGGCGGCCGGCAGGTTCACCCACAGCTGGAAGCCGCGCATGCGGCCCTGCTCCTGCTC
>CBIHMN010000022.1:0-13754 GCA_966211005.1 uncultured Arenimonas sp. | reverse complement strand
TCTGCGTGCACTCGATGTTGAGCAGCACGTAGTGGGCCTTGACGAGGTTGTCGATCGAGTACGCCAGCTGGCGGCGGCCCCAGTCCTCGAGACGGTGGATCGTGCCGTTGTCGCCTTCGATCAGCGCCTTGTAGCGCTCGATCATCGCGGGCACCTGTTCGCTCTGGTCCGGGTGGACCATGAACACGACTTCATAGTGGCGCATGGATGTTTCCTTGTGGATGCGGCCGGTGATTCGGCCTGGCAGCCCCCGGCGCGAGGCCGTGGAGCAAGGTCTCCCGGGAATCGGGAGCCGGGCATTATGCCAGAAAAGTCGCTGTGGTAGGCCCTTCGGGGCCGATCGGGCCTGAAGGCCCTCCCACCGTCAGCCGGCGACGGTGAAGGACTCCCCGCAGCCGCATTCGTCCGCCACGCGCGGGTTCCGGAACACGAACTGCTGGTTCAGGCCCTGGCTGACGAAGTCGATCTCGGTGCCGTCCACCTGCGGCAGGCTGGCGGCGTCGACCCGGACGGCGACACCGTCCGTCTCGAACACCTGGTCGTCGTCGCCCGGGGCGGTGGCGATGTCGACCACGTACGCGAACCCGGAGCACCCCGACTTGCGGACGCCGAAACGCAGCCCGAGGCCTCCCGGTGTCTCGGCGAGGTAGGCGCGGATGCGCGCGGCGGCGGCGGGCGTGAGGGTGACGGCCATGAGCGGTGTTCCGTGGTCGATGTGCGATGGATCGCCGGCGATTATAGGCATCCGGCGTGAACGCCTGCGGTATCCTTCCGCCTCCCCTACATCGGCCCGAAACGGCACAGGTTCAAGTCATGGCAGTGGTGAGCGTGCAGCAGGCCCTCTCCGGCGGCGTCGCCGTCGGCGAAAACGTCACGGTGCGCGGCTGGGTCCGCACGAACCGGGCGTCGAGCGGGCTGAACTTCGTCCACGTCAGCGACGGCTCCTGCTTCGACCCGATCCAGCTCGTGGCCACCGAGGCCCTGCCCGGCTTCGACGACATCCGGAAGCTGTCGGCCGGCTGCTCGGTGATCGCCACCGGCACGCTGGCCCCGTCGCAGGGCAAGGGGCAGAAATTCGAGATCCAGGCCACCGCGATCGAGGTCGTCGGCTGGGTCGAGGACCCGGAAACCTATCCGATCCAGCCCAAGCCGCATTCGCTCGAATTCCTGCGCGAGGTCGCGCACCTGCGGCCGCGCACGAACCTGTTCGGCGCGGTGACGCGCATCCGCCACTGCCTGGCGCAGGCGGTGCACCGGTTCTTCCACGAACGCGGCTTCTACTGGATCAGCACGCCGATCATCACGACGTCCGACGCCGAAGGCGCCGGGCAGATGTTCCGCGTGTCGACGCTCGACCTCGCGAACCTGCCGCGCGACGCACGGGGCCAGGTCGACTTCGGCCGTGATTTCTTCGGCAAGGAGACGTTCCTCACCGTGTCCGGCCAGCTCAACGTCGAGGCGTACTGCCTCGCGCTGAGCAAGGTCTACACGTTCGGGCCGACCTTCCGTGCCGAGAACAGCCACACCACGCGCCACCTCGCCGAGTTCTGGATGATCGAGCCGGAGATCGCGTTCGCCGACCTCGCCGCCGACGCCGACCTCGCCGAGGAATTCCTCAAATACCTGTTCGAGGCGGTGCTGGCCGAGCGCGGCGACGACATGGCGTTCATCGCCGAGCGGGTCGAGAAGACCGCGATCACGCGACTGCGCTCGTTCATCGACGCCCCGTTCGAGCGCATCGACTACACCGATGCGGTGGCGCTGCTGCAGAAGTCGAAGCAGAAGTTCGACTACCCGGTCGAATGGGGCCTGGACCTCCAGACCGAACACGAGCGCTGGCTCACCGAGCAGCATGTCGGCCGTCCGGTCGTGGTGACGAACTATCCCGAGCAGATCAAGGCGTTCTACATGCGCCTGAACGACGACGGGAAGACCGTCGCGGCGATGGACGTGCTGGCGCCCGGCATCGGCGAGATCATCGGCGGCAGCCAGCGCGAGGAGCGGCTGGACGTGCTCGACGCGCGCATGGCGCAGTTCGGCCTGGATCCGGCGCACTACCAGTGGTATCGCGACTTCCGCCGCTACGGCAGCGTGCCGCATGCGGGCTTCGGCCTCGGCTTCGAACGGCTCGTCGTCTACGTCTGCGGCCTGTCGAACATCCGCGACGCGATCCCCTACCCGCGCGCGCCGGGCCTGGCGACGTTCTGACGTGATGGACACCGGTGCGGGCTCGCTGCTGCTGTTCCTGTTCCTCGGCCTCGCCGGATCGGCGGCGCCGGCGCATTTCGGCTTCCGCGTGCTGGCGCATCGCCAGCACCTCGACCGCGGCTACGCGTTCGCGCCCGGCACCGAGGACGGCGGCCTCGGCTACAGCGGCTGGCTGATGCGCTGGAAGCACCGCGCGCTGCACGACGCCGCGATGAACTTCTTCGGCGGCATCGCCGCCGGCAGCGGCTGGCTGACGCTGGTCGGCACGATCGGCACCGTCACCCTGATCACCCTGTAGGAGCGGCTTCAGCCGCGAATCGACGCCATGAACGAAGACGAAGGCAGCACCCGCGACACCGCCCACGACGAATGGTGGCTCGCCCACCTCGGCCGCCTGCTGGTCTGGTCACGCCTGCGCGTGCTGGAAAGCGGTGTCGCCGAAGTGTTCGACTGCGACGGCCGCATCAACGTGTACGAAAGCGACGACATCGCGCGCGCCGCGCTGATGGACGCGGAGTTCCGCGCGCTCGACGGCATGGACGCCGACGATGCCGCCGCGTGGGGCCTCGACCTCGAGGAGATCGAGCCGCCGCGTGGCGAGGACGACGACGCGCTGCGCGACCAGATGATGCAGCCGGTCAAGTCGCCGCTGAGCGGGCGCGACCTGTGAACACCGACCTGCGCGGTCGGCATGCCCTGGTCTGCGGCGGCTCCGAGGGCATCGGCCGCGCGGCCGCCGAAGCGCTCGCGGTCGCCGGCGCCGACGTCACCGTGCTCGCGCGTCGCCCGGACCGCCTCGAAGCTGTCGTAGCCACCCTGCCCCGGCGCGCCGACCAGCACCACGGCCATGTCGTCGCCGACATGACCGACACCGCCGCGCTGCGCGACACCATCACGCGGCTGGCGTCGGTGCAACCGGTCCACATCGTCGTGAACAACACCGCCGGCCCGCCCGGCGGCCCCGCGCACGGCGCCGATCCCGAGCAGTTCGTTTCGGTGTTCCGCCAGCATCTCGTCGCCGGCCAGGTGCTCGTGCAGGCGGTGCTGCCCGGCATGCGCGCCGCGGGCTTCGGCCGCATCGTCAACGTCGTTTCGACGTCGGTGAAGGAACCGATCGCGAACCTCGGCGTCTCGAACACCATCCGCGGCGCGGTCGCGAGCTGGGCGAAGACGCTCTCGCGCGAACTCGCCGCCGACGGCATCACCGTCAACAACGTCCTGCCCGGCTACACCCGCACGCAGCGGCTGGACCAGATCCTGCGCGAACGCGCGGCCGCCTCGGGCAAATCCGAAGACGACATCGCCAGGGCGATGCTCGCGACGGTGCCCGCCGCACGCTTCGCCGAACCCGCCGAAATCGCGGCCGCGATCGCGTTCCTCTGCTCGCCCGCGGCCGGCTACATCAACGGCGTCTCGCTCCCGGTCGACGGCGGCCGCATGCAATCCATCTGACGACGTGACGCCGGTTCCGGTTCCGTAGCCGGCCGGCGCCACGAAGAGCGATTACGCCAGCACCCGACGCGACGTGCCCGATCGCGGCAGGCGAAGGTGCTCCGGCATCGCGCGAACCCGCCTGCGTTTCGCGCAGGCAAAGGGCCTGCGCGGCGAGATGCTCCGGTGGGCGCGCTGCGCGAAGCGCAGGAGGAGTCAGCGCTCGAAGAGGGCGATGGATTCGACGTGGGCGGTCTGGGGGAACATGTCCATCGCCCCGGCGGAGACGAGGCGGAAACCACGCTCGCGAACGAGGAAGCCCGCGTCGCGGGCGAGCGAGCCCGGGTGGCACGAGACGTAGACGATGCGGTGGATGCCCTTGAGCGGCAGCTGCGCGAGCACCTCGGCGGCGCCCGCGCGCGGCGGGTCGAGCAGCAGCTTGCCGAAGCCGGCCTGCATCCACGGTTCGCGCGACAGGTCCTTCGCGAGATCGGCCGCGTGGAATTCGACGTTCGCCAAACCGTTGCGCTGCGCATTCGCGCGCGCGCGGGCGACCAGCCCCGCATCGCCCTCGACGCCCACCACCTGTCCCGCGCGCCGCGCCAGCGGCAGCGTGAAATTGCCGAGGCCGCAGAACAGGTCAAGCACGCGCTCATCGGGCTGCGGATCGAGCAGCGCGATCGCGGCGTCGATCATCCGCACATTGAGGTCGGCATTGACCTGGATGAAGTCCAGCGGGCGGAAGTCGAGCGTCACGTCGTGGCCGGCGATCGCGAACGACAGCGCCGGCGCCGTCTCCGGCCACAGCGGCGCGACGGTGTCGACACCGCCCGGCTGCAGGAACACCGCGAACGCGGTGCGCTGCGCGAAGGCCACGAGCTTCGCCCGGTCGTCGGCGGAGAGCGGCTCGAGATGGCGGAACACCAGCGCGATGGCCGCGTCGCCGGCGATGAACTCGATCTGCGGGATCGTCCGCTTCGCGTCGAGACTCTCGACGACCGCCTCGATCTCGCCGATGCGGCGGCCGATCTCCGGTACCACCGTGTGGCACTGCTGCAGTTCGGCGACGAAGCGCGGATTGGTCTCGCGGAAGCCGACGACGGTCTTGCCCTTCTTCTCGACATAGCGCACCGAGAAGCGGCCCTTGCGGCGATAGCCCCACGCGGCGCCGGTCAGCGGCGGCAACTCTTCGGCGGGCTCGACATGGCCGATGCGACGCAGATTGTCCTGCAGCACGCGGCGCTTGGCTTCGATCTGCTTCGGCGCGTCGAGGTGCTGCATCACGCAGCCCGCGCACGTGCCGAAATGGGCGCACGCGGGCACGACGCGATCGGGCGACGCGACGAGCACCTCCAGCGTCTTGGCTTCGTCGAAATGGCGGTTGCGACCCGTCTGTTCGGCGCGGACGGTCTCGCCCGGCAGCGCGCCGGCGACGAACACGGTCTTGCCGTCTTCGCGGCGGCCGACGCCGCGGCCGTCGTGGCTCAGGTCGTGGATCTGGAGGTCGAAGACCTGGTGGAGCCTGCTGCGGGAACGGGGCACGGGCGGCGATGGATGCGGAAAGGGCGCGGATTGTCGCAAATCCGCGCCCTCTTGTTTTCGTTTCGCGGCAGAAGCCGCTCCTACGGCCGCTCCTGCGGGGTACCCGTCACTTCTGCTTCCAGCTGCCGTCGGCAGCCTGGTACCACCAGCCGGCGCGGGCGCTGGCGACCCACTGGCGCGCGAAGGTTTCGCGGATCTGCTGTTCCCACTCCGGGTGGCCGTTGGCGACGGCGATCTCGCGGTAGACGGCGTTGCGGTCGCGATTGTCGTCGGCGACGTGCTGGTTCACTGCCACGCGGTCCTTCAGGCCGACCTTCGTCGCATCGCGCAGCACGACCAGCCCGTCCTTGCCGAACCCGAGTGCGCCGCTGGCGAAATGCGGCTGCAGGTTCGCCTGGAAGCGCTGTTCCATCCGCGCCTGGATCGCCTGGATCGCCGGCGTCTTGATCGTGATGTCGGCGGTCTGGGCCTGCGCGGTGGAGATGAAGAGCGACGCGAGATCGAACGACGGTGCACGCGCGGCGCGCATCGCCTGCGGGTTCTCCGGCTCGGTGCCGCCGCCCGGCATCTCCTCGCCGAGCACCTTCTCGACGAATTCCTCGGCGGCTTCCTGCGCCTCGGCGGCCGGGAAATAGACGTTGATCGTCACGCACGCGCCGAGCACGAGGCCCAGCAGCAGCGTCGACAGCAGATAGGGCGATTTCCTCGAGCGCAGCATGGTCGTCTCCTTGGTCAGTCGATGATGGGCGAGGTGCCCGACGTCGCCGCCTGCAGGCGCTCGACGAGGGTGGGCCAGTCGACCAGGCGCCGGTGCCCGATCACCGTGAGGTGCGGCAGGCCCGAGCCCTGGACGATGGTATAGCTGTCTCCGCCTGAATCGAGTCCCGACATCGTGCAGACCTCGCCGCGGAGCCGGCAACCGAGTCCGATGCGCCGGTAGCCGAAATCGTCGAACAGTTTCAGGGCCTGCGCCTGCAGGCCGCCGCCGAGACCGCCGCCGCCGCCGATGCTGGAAATGTCCTGCACCGCGCGCTGGCTGATCCGCTGGCGGCCGTCCCACGCTTCGTCCGTCGCCAGCCACGCGTCGAATGCGACGGCTTCCCAGTCGACCATGCGGATGCCGGCGATGCGGCCGTCGAGACGCCCGGTGATCGTGCCGAAGTCGAACGCCGCGGTCAGCGGCTGCAGGTCGATGTCGTCGATCGCCACGTCGGCCGTCAGCGACGGCGCCACGCCGAACGGCCGTTCCAGCGCCAGCCGCGACAGCGCGACCGTGCCGCCGAACACGTCGAAGCGCAGGCCGCCGTCGAGCGTGAGCACGTTGTTCTCGTACCGCGCCGACGGAATGCGGCCGCCGAGCGTGCCGGCGAAATCGGGCCAGCCGAGCCGTTGCGACAGGCTGCCCAGGTCGAGCGCGTCCATCGTGACGCCGAGCTCGAAGCGCGTGCCGTGCCCGTCGCCGGGCGGCAGCCAGCGCAGCGCGTCGAGCGACACGGCGCCGCCGAGCACGTCGACACGCGCCGGTCCGGCCAGCACCAGCGCCCCGCCCTCGCTCGCGAACGGCAGTGTCGCCGGCCCGAGGCCGATGCCGAACAGCGCGCCGCTGTCCCAGTGCAGGCTGCCCGCCGGCCCGGCGCCGTCGGCGCGCCATGCGAGGTCGCCGCCGAGGCCGGCGAGCGTGAAGCGCTGCTGCGGGTCGATCGCGTTCACACCCCGCGGCGACAGCGCCAGCTCGCGCAGCGCGCCGTCCTGCAGCCGCACGCGCCCGCTGGCGGCTCCCGAGAGGATCAGTTCGCCGAAGCCCGACGGCGCGAGGAATCCGCTGAGATAGCGGTCGCGCGCGACGGCGAGATCGCCGAGCGACAGGTCGAGCGTGAGGTCGTGCACCGCGGCGTCGGCACCGAGCGTGGCGCTGCCGTCCGCGACGAGCACGTCACCGTCACGCCAGCCGATGCGCGGCAGGCGCCAGCCGCCGCCGGCGACGCCTTCGGCGTCCACCTCGATGCGCACCGGCGACTGCGGCAGCGCCACGTAGAGATCGCCGGACAGGAACTCGCCGCCGCGCGCGTCGAACACCGCGCCGATCACCGGCGTCGGACCCCGGGCGCTGTAATCGAGCGCGAGGTGCCCGCCCACGCCGGCGGCGGCGATCGTGCCGTCGGGCGTTTCGAGCCCGACCTCGCGCAGATCCAGATCGGCGTCCACGACGATGCCGGCGCCGCCCGCGAGCACGTCGACGCGGCCGTCCATCTCACCGCCGGTCCAGCGTCCGTCGGCCCAGAGCCCCGCGAGGAAGCCCTGCAGCCACGCGACGGGCACTTGCCGCAGGTCCACGCGCGACAGGTCCGGGCTGGCCGACGAATTCTCGTAGGAAATCCGCGTGCCGCCGCCCGCGAGTTCGGCGCGGGTGCCGGCCGGCGAAAGCGTCAGCGCGAGTCGGCGTTCGGCGCTGCCGGCGGCCCGCACGAGGCCGTCGCAGCCCCATTCGCCAGGCCCGGTCGACGCCAGCTCGCAGCGCCATGCGACGTCATCGGCCCGATAGGCCAGCGCCGGGAATTCGACGCGTTCGACCCGCAGTTCCAGCGCTCCGGCGCGCGCGCCGTCGGGCCAGCGCAGCGTCGCGCGCACGCCATGCAGCGCGCCGGCTTCGCTGCGCACGTCGTCGATCGAAACGACGGCGCTGCGCGCCTGCACTGTCGGCGTCGCCGCCAGCAGCAGGCACCACAGCCACCACTTGCCGGGGGTCGGCGCGCTCGACATGCTGGCAGCATAGTGCCTGCCGACGACTCCGCGACGTGACGCCGACGCCTCTTCCGCCCCGCCTGCTGCTGCTCGAGGACGACCCGGTCAGCACCTGTTTCCTGCGTGACGCGCTGTCCGCGCTGCCGGCCCGCGTCGTCGCCGTGTCGACGCTCGCGGCGGCGGAGATCGAAGCGCAGGCCGGCGATGCGGCGTGGGCGTTCGACGCGAACCTTCCCGACGGACATGCCGCGGTGCTGCTGCCGCGCCTGCGTGCGCGCGGCCTGACGACGCCGGCGCTCGCGCTCAGCGCGTCGGTCGATGCTGACGTGCGCCGGCGACTGCGCGCGGCGGGCTTCGCGCAGGTGCTCGGCACACCGATCCCCGCCGACGTGCTGCGCGCGGCGGTGCGCGCCCTGCTCCCGTCGGCGGCGATGCCGGTCTGGGACGACGCCGCGGCGCTCGCCGCGCTCGGCGACGCGGCCTCGGTGGCGGCGCTGCGCACGCTGTTCGTCACCGAACTGCCGGCGCAGTACCGCAGTGTGCAGGCGGCGTGCGCCGCGGGCGATCACGCCCGTGCGCGCGAAGTGCTGCACCGGATGACGTCGGGCTGCGGCTTCGTCGGCGCGACCGCGCTGGGTCACGCGGTCCGCGCCGTCGCGGCCGATCCGGGTGACGCCGCCGCGCTCGCGCGCTTCACCGATTGCGCGGAAGCGATCACGGCCTGACGACCGCGCGGCGTCAGTCGCGTCGCAGCCCGGCCAGGTCGGCCATCAGGCCCCACGATTTCAGCGTCATCCCGCCGAGGTGTCCCTGCAGCACGCCGCGCAGGGCGGGCCGCAGTTCGGCCAGCTGCGCAGGAGGCGGCATCCGGTCGTCGGCGAGCGCGAGCAGTGCCGCGCCGCTGACGGAGCCGCGCGCGTGGCGGTGGTCGCGAAGCGGGCCGCGTTCGCCGTCCAGCAGGTAGCGCGCGGCCGGATCGAGCGGTTCTCCGTCGTCCGTATGGTGGAGCGGCAGCCCGTAGCCGAGCAGTTCGAGCAGGTCGCGCTCGAAACGGCGCAACGTCCAGGCCAGCGGCGCGACGCCCGCCAGTTCGGTGCGCAGCTCGCCGTAGCGCGTGTACACGGCGTCGGCGGCGTCCTGCCGCGGCAGCAACCGCAGCAGCAGTTCGTTGACGTAGAACGCGGCGAGCAGCGTGTCGCCCTGCAGCAGCGGCGCGACGTCGAGCGCCTCGGCCTGCAGCAGCCGGCCCAGCTCGCCGCGCTGCAGGTACTCGATGCGGACATGCTGCAGCGGCTGCAGCGCGGCGCGCAGCGGATGGCGCTTCGGGCCCTGCACGCCGCGGGCGACGAGGCCGACGCGGCCCTGGTCGCGCGTCAGCAGTTCGACGATGAGGCTGGTCTCGCGCCACGGCCGCGCGTGCAGCACGTAGGCCGGCTGGTCCGGCACGCGCATCGCGGCGGTCCGTCAGTCCGAGTAGCCGAAGCGGCGCAGCGCCGCTTCGTCGTCGGACCAGCCTTCGCGCACGCGGCACCACGTCTCGAGGAAGACCTTGCGGCCGAACAGCCGCTCCATCCCGGTGCGCGCGCCCGCGCCGATGGCCTTGAGCCGTTCGCCGCCCTTGCCGATCACGATCGGCTTCTGGCCTTCGCGCTCCACCCAGACCACGGCGGCGATCCGCAGCAGCTCGCCGTCTTCCTCGAATCGTTCGATCTCGACGGTGGTCGAATACGGCAATTCGTCACCGAGCCGCAGCATCAGCTGTTCGCGCACCAGTTCGCCGGCCAGGAAGCGCTCGCTGCGGTCGGTGATCTCGTCCTCGCCGTATTCGGCTTCGCCTTCGGGCACCAGCGCGAGCAGCGTGCGCACCAGCGCCTCGAGGCCCTTGCGCTTGCCCGCCGACACCGGATGCACCGCGGCGAACGCGCGTCCTTCGCTCACCTCGGCGATGAACGGCAGCAGCCTGCCCTTGTCGGCGATCAGATCGACCTTGTTGATCGCCAGCACGCAGGGCACGCCGGACTCGGCGAGCGCGCGATAGGCGAGCGAATCGTCGTCGGTCCAGCGGCCGGCCTCGACCACCAGCAGCGCCGCGTCGACGCCTTCGACGGCGCCGCGCGCGGCGCGATTCATCATCCGGTTCATGGCCCGCTTCTGCGCGCCGTGGATGCCCGGCGTGTCGACCAGCTGCAGTTGCCCGCCGGGGAACGTGGCGATGCCGAGCAGGCGGTGCCGCGTCGTCTGCGGCCGCGGCGACACGATGCTGACCTTGGTGCCGACCAGCGCGTTCACCAGTGTGGACTTGCCGACGTTGGGACGACCGAGCACGGCGACGGTACCGGTGCGGAACCCTCCGGGGGCGTCGGCGGGAGTCATGCCTGCTCCAGTGTCGCCAGCAGCCGTTCGGCCGCCAGCTGTTCGGCGGCCCGCAGCGACGACGCCTCGGCTTCGGCGACGAGTTCCGGATCGCTGGTCTCGCAGGCGACGCGGAACACGCGTTCATGGTCGTCGCCGCGCGTGTCGACGACCCGGTACGCGGGCCGTGGCCGCTGGCGTGCCTGCAGCCATTCCTGCAGCTTCGTCTTCGCATCCTTCTCGGCCTTGCCGACCGGCAGGCCGGCGATCAGCGGCTCGAACCACGGCAGCACCTGCGCGCGGCAGGCTTCGAAACCGGCATCGAGGTGCACCGCGGCGATGACCGCCTCCAGCGCGTCGGCGAGGATCGAATCGCGGCGATGGCCGCCGCTCTTGAGTTCGCCGGGCCCCAGTTCGATCCGGGGGCCGAGATCGAGCCGTCGGGCGAGTTCGGCGAGGGCCGATTCGCGGACGAGGCTGGCACGGGCGCGGGTGAGCGCGCCTTCGTCGGCGCGGGGCCAGGCGGCGTGCAGGGCTTCGGCGACCACCAGGTTGACCAGTGCGTCGCCGAGGAATTCCAGGCGTTCGTTGTTGGGCGTACCCGCGCTGCGGTGCCTCAGGGCCTGCTGCAGCAGCTCCGGCGTCCCGAACCGATGGGACAGGGTCGGCCGGTCACTCACTCGCCGCCTGGCCGGCACCGCCGAGGGTGACGGTGTTGTCGAACTTGCCGACGACGTCGAGGTTGCCGAACAGCGGCTTGCGGACCTCGTAGGCGATGTTGAGTTCGGTGACGCGGCCGGTGCGCGTGATCTTGATGTGTTCCTTCTTCACCGATTCGACGTAGGCGATGTTGAAGCGCCGGTCAAGATCGACCATGACCTGCGCCGGCGTCATCGACGCCGCGTTGGGCTGCGCCGCGAAGGCGTTCATCACGCCCTTGAGGTTGTTGTACTCGCTGTACATCGGGAACAGCTTCATCACCACGAGCGCGAAGAACGCGACCACGACGAGCACGATGACGAAGCTCATCAGCGTGAGGCCCTGCTGCCTGCGTACCATGTCCCCTCTCCCCTTGGGCGGTGCTCAGCGGATGGTATCGCCAATCCGGGTGTAGTCAAAGGCGGTGGTGCAGCCGTTGCGGATCTTCTCGCAGTTGAGCCAGATCACGAACGCCTTGCCCACCAGGTTCGCCTCCGGCACGAACCCCCAGACGCGGCTGTCGGCACTGGCATCGCGGTTGTCGCCCATGACGAAGTAGTGGCCGGCCGGCACCTCCCACGCGCCTTCCACGCGCGGGTCCCCGTACGGGGAGACTTCCAGGCTGCGATGCGACACGTCGCCGAGCTGGACGTCGAACACCGTGGCGCCCGTCATCTCGCGGCCGTGGCCGGCGCCGACGTACGTTCCCGCCTTCCGCTTCGAGATCGGCTGGTCGTTGACGTACAGGGTCTGGTCGCGGAACGCCACGCGGTCCCCCGGGAGGCCGATCACCCGCTTGATGTAGTCCTGCCCGGCCTGCGGGTCGCCGGGGCTCATGCCCGGGTACCGGAACACGACCACGTCGCCTCGTTCCGGCTCGCCGATCTCGACGAACTTCGTGTTGGCCACCGGCAGCCGCAGGCCGTACGCGAACTTGTTGACGAGGATGAAATCGCCGACCAGCAGCGTCGGCATCATCGACGTCGACGGAATCCGGAACGGCTCGGCGAGGAAGCTGCGCAGCACCAGCACGACGAGGATGATCGGGAACAGCGAGCGCGCGTAGTCGACCGCCACCGGTTCGGCGATCTCCTCGCCCTCGGCCTGCATCAGCCGGCGCTTCTTCGCGAAGAACAGGGAGTCGAACAGCCAGACGAGGCCGGTCACGGCCGCCAGCACGGTCAGGATCAGGGCGAGATCGATTTTCACGCGGGTCGGGTCCTCGTCGCGGCGGTGCCGCTCACTTGTTGTCCACCTGCAGCACGGCGAGGAAGGCTTCCTGCGGGATCTCCACGCGGCCGACCTGCTTCATGCGCTTCTTGCCTTCCTTCTGCTTCTCCAGAAGCTTCTTCTTGCGCGTGGCGTCGCCGCCGTAGCACTTCGCCAGCACGTTCTTGCGCATCGCCTTGACCGTGGAGCGCGAGATGATCTGCGAGCCGATCGCCGCCTGGATCGCTACATCGAACATCTGCCGCGGGATAAGTTCCCGCATTTTTTCGCAGATGTCCCGGCCCCGGCGGTCGGCATGGCTGCGGTGCACGATGCTCGACAGCGCGTCGACCTTGTCGCCGTTGATCAGCGTGTCGACCAGCACGAACGGGCCGGCCTCGAAACGCTCGAAGTGGTAGTCGAGCGACGCGTAGCCGCGCGACACCGACTTGAGCCGGTCGAAGAAGTCGAGCACGACTTCGGCCATCGGCAGCTCGTAGCTGATCTGCACCTGCGAGCCGAGGTAATGGATGCCGATCTGGCGGCCGCGCTTCTCCTCGCACAGCTTGATCACGTTGCCGACATAGTCGGGCGGCGTCAGGATGTTGGCGCGGATGATCGGCTCGCGGATCTCGGCGATCTTCGTCGTCGGCGGCAGCTTCGCGGGGTTGTCGAGCGGCATCGTCGTGCCGTCGTTCATCAGCACTTCGTACACCACCGTCGGCGCGGTGGTGATCAGGTTCAGGTCGTACTCGCGTTCCAGCCGCTCCTGCACGATCTCCATGTGCAGCATGCCGAGGAAGCCGCAGCGGAAGCCGAAGCCCATCGCCTCGGAACTCTCCGGCTCGAAGCGCAGCGCGGCATCGTTGAGCTTGAGCTTTTCCAGCGCCTCGCGCAGCGCCGGGTAATCCTCGGCGTCGACCGGGAACAGGCCCGCGAACACGCGCGGCTGCATTTCCTGGAAGCCCGGCAGCGGACCCGGCGCCGGGTCGTTGGCGAGCGTCAGCGTGTCGCCGACCGGGGCGCCATGCACATCCTTGATCGACGCCGTGATCCAGCCGACCTCGCCCGCGCCGAGCTTGCCGGTGACCTTGCGCTTGGGCGTGAAAACGCCGACCGAGTCGACCGGGTGCGTACGGCCCGTCGACATCACCAGCATCTTGTCGCCCGGCTTGATCTCGCCCTGCATCACGCGCACGAGCGACACGACGCCGAGGTAGTTGTCGAACCACGAATCGATGATCAGCGCCTGCAGCTTGTCGGTATCGCGCGGCTTCGGCGGCGGGATGCGCTGCACGATCGCCTCGAGCACGTCGACGACGTTCAGGCCGGTCTTGGCGCTGATGGCCACCGCCTCCTCGGCATCGATGCCGATCACCGCCTCGATCTCCTTCTTCACCCGCTCGATGTCGGCGGTCGGCAGATCGATCTTGTTGAGCACCGGCACGACCTCGAGCCCCTGCTCGACGGCCGTGTAGCAGTTGGCGACCGACTGCGCCTCGACGCCCTGCGCCGCGTCGACCACCAGCAGCGCGCCCTCGCAGGCGGCCAGCGAGCGGCTGACCTCGTAG
>CBIHMN010000021.1:0-13830 GCA_966211005.1 uncultured Arenimonas sp. | reverse complement strand
GCGAAGAGCCGCTCGAGGTCGCCGGCGGCGGGCGCGTATCATTCCGCCAATTCTGTCAGGAGCGCGTCATGGGCCCAACGTCCCCGCCTGCCGCCGGCGACCTCGAGCGGCTCTTCGCGGCCATCCCCGAGCGCAACACGGGCGACTGCCTGCTGCGCACGATGCAGCAGCACCATGTGCAGCTGTCGACGATGGCGGATACCAAGGCCAACATCATCATCACGATGTCGTCGATCGTGCTGACGCTGGTGCTGGGACGGCTCGACGATCCGCAGCTGCGCATCGCCTCGCTGACGCTGGCCGGGTTCACGATGCTGGCACTGCTGCTGGCGGTGCTGGCGGTGCTGCCGAAATACCGGCCGCTGAAGCTGATCGAGGGCGCGCCGTTCCCGACCGGCTTCAACCTGCTGTTCTTCGGCCATTTCGCCGAGCTGCCACGCGAGCGCTTCCTCACCGAGATCGCCGGCGCGCTGAAATCGGACGGCTCGGTGTACGAGACGATGGCGCGCGACACCTACGCGCTCGGCTGGTATCTCGCCCACCACAAGTACCGCTATCTGCGGCTCGCGTACCTGTTCTTCCTCGGCGGCTTCATCCTGGCGGTGCTGGTGCAGGTCGCGTCGATGCTGGTGGGCTGATGGCGACGGTGGCGTCGGCGCTGCGCGACGCCGTCGCGCGCCTGCCCGGCGACGAAGCCCGCGCCGAGGCCGAGCGGCTGCTCGGCCATGCGCTGGACCGGCCCCGCAGCTGGCTCTACGCGCACGCCACCGACGCGATCGACGACGCCGCGGCCGCACGGCTCGACGCGTTCGTCGCCCGACGCGCGGCGGGCGAGCCGGTCGCGCAGATCACCGGCCGGCGCGGATTCTGGTCGCTCGAACTCGAAGTCACCCGCGACACGCTGGTGCCGCGCCCGGAAACCGAGACGCTGGTGGAACTCGCGCTCGCACGGCTGCCGGATGCGCCGGCGCGCGTGCTCGACCTCGGCACCGGCACCGGCGCCATCGCGCTGGCGCTCGCCGCCGAGCGCCCCGATCTCGACCTGACGGCGGTCGACGCCAGCGCCGCGGCGCTCGCCGTCGCCGCGCGCAATGTCGCCGCGTGCGCGGCGCGCGTGCGACTGCTGCACGGCACGTGGTTCGCGCCGGTCGCCGGCGAGCGATTCGCGATGGTCGTGGCCAACCCGCCGTACCTGGCCGATGACGACCCGCATCTGCGCGAAGGCGACCTGCGGTTCGAGCCGGGCCTCGCCCTGTCATGCGGACCGGAAGGACTGGAGGCGATCCGCGCGATCGTCGCGGCGGCGCCGGCGCATCTGCTGCCCGGCGGCTGGCTGCTGGTCGAACACGGCTGGACCCAGGGCGACGCGGTGCGCGCGCTGTTCGCTTCCGCGGGCTTCGTCGAGGTCGCGACCGCGCCGGATCTCGAGGGCCGCGACCGCGTGACGCTCGGCCGGCGCTAGCGTCCGGTACCGGCGGCGGCCGGTGCGGGCTGTGCCGGCCAGCGGCGCAGCACGGCGGCGCGTACGCCGTCGGCATCCAGGCCGGCGTCGGCGAGCAGCTGCTCGCGGCTCGCGTGTTCCTGGTAGCGGTCGGGCAGGCCGAGGTGCAGCACCGGCAGGGTGATGTTCTCGGCGGCGAGCAGCTCGGCGACCGCGCTGCCGGCGCCGCCGGCGATGCAGCCGTCCTCGAGCGTCACGAAGCCCTCGTGGGTGCGCGCCAGTTCCAGCACCAGCGCGCGGTCGAGCGGCTTCACGAAACGCATGTTCACCACCGTGCACCCGAGTTCGCGCCCGACCTTCTCGGCGACGGGCACCATCGCGCCGAATGCCAGCAGCGCCAGCCGCGTGCCGCGCTGGCGCAGTTCGGCCTTGCCGATCGCCAGCACGTCCAGCGACGGCTGCACGGCGACCCCCGGACCGGCACCGCGCGGATAGCGCACCGCCGCCGGCCCGGCGTGGCGGAAACCGGTGGAGAGCATCTGCCGGCATTCGTTCTCGTCGGCCGGCGCCATCACCACCATGTTCGGGATGCAGCGCAGGTAGGCCAGGTCGAAGCTGCCGGCGTGCGTCGCACCATCCGGCCCGACGACGCCGGCGCGGTCGATCGCGAACAGCACGTCGAGGTCCTGCAGCGCGACGTCGTGGATCAGCTGGTCGTATCCGCGCTGCAGGAACGTCGAGTAGATCGCGACCACCGGCTTCGCCCCCTCGATCGCCATGCCGGCGGCCAGCGTCACCGCGTGCTGCTCGGCGATCGCGACGTCGAAATAGCGCTGCGGATACTCCTTCGAGAACCGCACGAGACCCGAGCCCTCGCGCATCGCCGGCGTGATGCCCATCAGGTGTTCGTCGGCGGCGGCCATGTCGCACAGCCAGTCGCCGAACACCTGCGTGTACGTCGGTTTCGCCGGCGCGGCCTTCTTGACGATGCCGACGCCCGGGTCGAACGGACCGACCGCGTGGTATTCGATCTGGTCGCCTTCGGCGAGCTCGTAGCCCTTGCCCTTGGTGGTGATCACGTGCAGCAGCTGCGGGCCCTTCAGTCCCTTGAGCGTCTTCAGCGTCGCCACCAGCGCCTGCACGTCGTGGCCGTCGATCGGCCCGGTGTAGTGGAAGCCCATCTCCTCGAACAGCGTCGACGGGACGAACATGCCCTTCCAGTGTTCCTCCCAGCGGCGCATGAACCGCGCCGGCGCGCCGCGCTTGTCGCCGAACAGCTTCTTGCCGCCCTCGCGGATCGCGTTGAGGGTGCGCGAGCCGGACAGCCGGCCGAGCATTTTCGTCAGGCCGCCGACGTTCTCGGAGATGGACATCCGGTTGTCGTTGAGGACGACCAGCAGATCGGGCTCCGGCTCCATGCCGCCGCCGTGGTTGAGCGCCTCGAAGGCCATGCCGGCGGTCATCGCGCCGTCGCCGATCACCGCGACGACCTTGCGCGGGTCGCCCTTCGCCTGCAGTGCGATGGCCATGCCCAGCGCGGCGGAGATCGACGTCGAGCTGTGCCCCACGCCGAGCGTGTCGTATTCGCTCTCGTCGCGCTTCGGGAACGGCGCGATGCCGTCCTTCTGCTTCACGGTGTGGATCGTGTCGCGGCGACCGGTCAGGATCTTGTGCGGGTAGCACTGGTGGCCGACGTCCCAGACGAGGCGGTCGAGCGGCGTCTCGAAGACATGGTGCAGCGCGACCGTCAGTTCGATGACGCCCAGCCCCGCGCCGAAATGGCCGCCGGACTGGCTGACCTGCTCGATCAGGTACGCCCGCAGTTCGTCGGCGACCGCGGGAAGCTCCGCTTCCGGGACGCGACGCAGGTCGGCCGGTTCGTCGATGCGCGACAGATGCGGGTAACGCTGGGAGTCCATCAGGCAAGACCGGGAGGGCAGACGCCGATTGTCCCGCGCGCCGCCGGGCGGCGGCAAGGCGAAATCTGGCGGGAATCTGTCCCTCAGCGGCGGAAACGCCCCAGCAGTCCGCCGCCCTTCGCCGGTTCGGCGGGCGGCGGGCCGCCCGTTTCCGGCTCGGCGACGCCGACGGCGAGCGACGCGTTCACGTAGTCGATCACTTCGTCGAGGCTGACGCCGCTCGCTTCGGCGATCTCGGTCAGCGGCGCGGGACCTTTCATCATCACCGTCGCGATCCGGAAATGCTTCGGGTATTCACGCTCGGTCTGCGGCCACTTCAACAGCTTGAAGCGGTCATTCGGGTTGTAGCCCGGCATCAGCGCGCCACCGCCGCCGGACAGCGCGCACAACCACGCCAGCCGCGACCACGGATGCCGGCCGCCCAGCTTCGCTTCCAGCGCCGGCAGCTCGGCGGCCGCGACCGGAGTGAAATCGGCCTCGGTGAGTGCCAGCGAGCAGTACGGCACCAGCGGCTTGAGCGTGCTGCCGCCGAGCCACGTCTGCGACGCCGGATCCAGCACCAGCTCCGGGCCGTCGCCGCGCTGCAAGCGTACCGGGCCGGGCAGGGCGTCCGGGCGCAGGAAATCGAGAAGCGTGCGCCGCGAAGGCGGCATCGCCGCGCGTTCGGCCGTGGTCGTCGGACCGGGTGCGGTGGTCGGCGCGGCGGCTGCCGCCGTCGTGTCCGGAGCGGGTTCGGGGGCGGGGGTCGCGACGACAGGAGCGAGGGTGGCCGCAGGCGCGGCGACCGGCGGGCCCGGTTCCGGTGCCGGCGTCGGCGCGATGTCTGCCGCGGGGGCCGCGGCCGCGGCGTCGTCGGCCGCCAGTTCCGTTTCGATCGCCGCCAGCAGCGCCTCGATCCCCTCGACGGTGACGGGCCGGGCAAGTACGTGATCGGTGTCGGCGCGGGCACCCGCGGTGAGCGCGACCAGTGTCTTGCCGCTGCCGAGCGCCTTCATCAGGCTCATCTGGCCGTACATCGAATCCATGTCGATGACGAGCACGCGCGCTTCCGTTTCCGGCGTCGCGAGCCAGCGACCGCCGCGCCGGGTATTGGCCTGCTTGAACAGCGAGACGATTTCCGTCTCTTCCTGGCGTGACAGTCCCGTGAAGCAGATGCTCAGCTTGTCCATGTCGCGAACGCCCCTCCGGGCATGCCCTCCCCACGGGGCGCCGGGGCCGGAGTGTCTGCTGCGGCCTCGGCCGCCGTCAAATGCATCACGCGAGCCGCTTCGCGCGGCGCGGCAGGTGGCTGCGCAGGAACGCCATCTGGTCGGCGAGGATGTGGCGGTTCGACAGGATCAGGTGTTCGACCCAGCTCGGGCGATACGGCACCGCGAGCAGCGGCATTCCGGCCTGCTGCGGCGTGCGGCTGCCCTTGCGCGAATTGCAGGCGCAGCAGGCGCAGACCACGTTCTCCCAGACGTCGCGGCCGCCTTTCGATACCGGCAGCACGTGGTCGCGCGTCAGCGCATGCCGCGGGAACTCGTCGCCGCAATACATGCACAGGTTCGCGTCGCGCGCGAAGAGGGCCGTATTGCTCAGCGCCGGCGAGGGATCGAGCGCCTTGGCATGCGCGTGTCCGCGCGCGGCGACGATCGGATGCAGCTCGACGAAGCTGCGCAGGCCGCTGGCGCGATTGGTACCGCCATGCACGGTGAGGCAGGGATCGCCGAGCGTCCACGCCACCGCATCGCGGACATAGAGGCAGACGGCGTCCTGCCAGTGCATCCAGTCGAGGATGCGACCGTGCGCGTCGAGCGACAGCACGCGGGGCAGCGGCGCTTCACGCAGGGGTGCGGGCCCGGCCGGGGGCGAGAAGTTCCCGGTGGCCACCAGACTCGTATGCGTCGGCGGTGTGCCCATGTGGTCACGAGCATACGCCTTGCGCGAGCCAGTTCAAGCGCCGCGCGGCGCTAGAATCGAAGCCCCCGAACGGCGAGGCACCCCATGCGCGGCCTGTATCCCGAGATCGAACCCTTCGACACCGGCGTGCTCGCGGTGGACGATCGCCACCGCCTCTACTACGAGCAGTGCGGCAATCCCGACGGCAAGCCGGTGGTGATGCTGCACGGCGGGCCGGGCGCCGGATGCGGCGCGAAGATGCGCCGGTTCCACGACCCGGAGCGCTACCGGATCATCCTGTTCGACCAGCGCGGCGCCGGCCGCTCGACGCCGCATGCCGACCTCGTCGGCAACACGACCTGGGATCTCGTCGCCGACATCGAGAAGCTGCGCGAGGCGCTGCGCATCGATCGCTGGCAGGTCTTCGGCGGCAGCTGGGGTTCGACGCTCGCGCTGGCGTACGCGCAGGCGCATCCGGGCGTCGTCACCGAACTGGTGCTGCGCGGCATTTTCATGCTGCGCCGCTGGGAACTGGAATGGTTCTACCAGCAGGGCTGCTCGCGGCTGTTTCCCGACGCGTGGGAGAAATACCTCGAGCCGATCCCGGACGTGGAGCGCCACGACCTGATGAGCGCGTACCACCGGCGCCTGACGTCGCCCGACGAGGCGGTGCGCCTCGCCGCGGCGCGCGCGTGGTCGGTGTGGGAGGCGAGCACCAGCTTCCTGCGGCAGGACGAGGCCTTCATCCGCGGCCACGAGGATCCGCATTTCGCGTTGAGCTTCGCGCGCATCGAATGTCACTACTTCGTGCACGGCGGCTTCTTCGACGTCGACGACCAGCTGCTGCGCGACGCGCACCGGCTGAAGGGCATCCCGGGCGTGATCGCGCACGGCCGCTACGACGTGGTCTGTCCCGCGCAGAACGCGTGGGACCTGCACAAGGCGTGGCCCGGTTCGACGCTCGAGTACGCACCGCTGTCGGGTCACTCGGCGTTCGAGCAGGAACTCACCGACATCCTGGTCCGCGCCACCGACGGATTCCGCTGACTCAGGCGGGCGAACCGTCGGGATCGCGGTCGAGGAGCCAGAGGCCGGCCCACAGTTTCGGGTCCATCGCGTAGCCTTCGGCCATCTTCGCGGCGAGCCAGCGCGGGGCGTCGTCGACGGGGATTTCGTGGACGGTGATGTCCTCGCTGTCGTCGCCGCCCCCGGCGTGCACGCGGGTGAGTCCCCGGGCGCGGACGAAGGCGATGAGTTCGTTGCTCATCCCCGAGCTGGTCGGGCCGACCATCAGCACTTTCACTTCGTCGGCGCGCCAGCCGGTTTCCTCGAGCAGTTCGCGACGCGCGGCTTCCTCGAACGTGTCGTCGTCGCGGGTGTCACCCACGAGCCCGGCGGGCAGTTCGATCGTGCGACCGTCCACCGGCACCCGGAACTGTTCGACGAACAGCAGCCTGCGCTCCGGCGTGACCGCCAGAACCAGCACCGCGTGGCCACCGGTGGTGCGTTCGGCGAATTCCCACGTGCCGCGCGTCACCAGCCGCAGGTACTTGCCTTCGCACATCGTTTCGGTCCGCTCGTCCATGCGCGCATGCTAGCGCGTCACGCGGAGAGCATCCGCCGGCGCGTCATCGGCCCGAAGCGCAGTTCCTCGCACAGTGCGGTCAGCGCGGCGTCGTCGCGGGCGCCGCGCTCGGCGGTGCCCAGGTCGGCCGGCAGCGGCACGCCGACTTCGATCGTCGCGAGCCGGCGCGAAAGCAGCGCGGTCTCGCGGTGCTCGTGCAGGCGGCGGCCGTGCTGCGCGCTGCCGCGCAGGCTCAGGTAGGCGACTTCCGGAAGCCGCGCCAGCAGTCCGTCGAGACTGTCGAAATGCGCGAGCAGGGTCGCCGCGGTCTTCGCGCCGATGCCGGGGACGCCGGGGATGTTGTCGATCGCGTCGCCGGTGAGCCCGAGGAAATCGGCGACCTGGTGCGCGTGCACGCCGTAGCGCGCCTTGACGCCGTCGGCCCGCCAGCGCTCGCCGCGTGCGTAATCCCACTGCTCGTCGTCGCCGAGCAGCAGCTGCGACAGGTCCTTGTCGGCCGAGACGATCACGCCGCGGTGGCCGGCGCGGCGCACCTGCGCGAGGGCGGAGCCGATCAGGTCGTCGGCTTCGTAGCGCGCATCGGCCAGCACCGGCAGGCCGAGGGCGCGGCAGAAGCGCTGGCAGTGCGCGAACTGCCGCTTCAGTTCCACCGGCGCGGCGTCGCGGTTCGCCTTGTAGGGCGGGTAGATCTCGTTGCGGAAGCAGCTGTCGAGGGATTCGTCGAACGCGACGACGATGCGTTCCGGCCGCTGCCGTTCCAGCAGTTCGAGCACGAAGCGCGCGAAGCCGTGCACGGCGTTCACCGGATGGCCTTCGCGGTCGACGAGCTCGAGCGGCATCGAATGCCACGCCCGGAACACGTAGAGGCTGGCGTCGACCAGGTGGACCGGCGAGGTCACGGCGTCCAGTCGGAAAGCAGGTCGCGCGGATCGGGACGCAGCCGCTCCGGAGCCTCGCCGGTGGCGGTGCCGATGTGGATGAATCCGAGCACCCGCTCCTGCGGGTCCAGGCCGAGGCGGGCCGTGACCACCGGGTCGTACGCCGGCCAGCCGGTGAGCCACTGCGCGCCGAAGCCCAGCGCCTGGGCCGCCTGCAGCAGCGCGAAGCACACCGCGCCGCCCGACAGCAGCTGTTCCTGCACGGGCACCTTGTGCTCCGCGTGCGGCCGCGCGATCACGGCGACGATGACCGGCGCGAACCCGAAACGCATCCGGTCCTTTTCGACGACCGCGTCGGGCGCGGCCGGGTCGCGCTCGCGGGCGCGGGCGGCCAGCCGTTCGCCGAGCACGTGCCGCGCCTCGCCGGCGATGCGCAGGAACCGCCACGGCACGAGCTTGCCGTGGTCGGGCACGCGCACCGCCTCTTCGAGCATCGCCAGGAGCTGTTCGTCGTCGGGGCCGGGAGCGGCCAGCAGGCGCGATGGAACCGAGCGCCGCCGGCGCAGGAAAGCGAGTTCGTCCATCGCGCCAGCGTACCATTCACGCGTCGCCGACCCCCGCCGATCGGATTATGGGAGCGGGGTCACAGAACTCCGTGCAAGACTGCCGGAAACTCTCCGACACAGCGCGTAATCCAATCCCCCCGGACGTGCCCGAGCCATGAGCGACACCCACCTCCAGAGCGCCGACACCCGCCACCTCGCGAGCACTCGCGAACTGCTGGCCGGCATGCGCCGGCGCAGCACCGAGCACCTGCAGGGCGTGCTGGCGCGGGTGTTCGCGCGAGCCGACGACTGGCTGTTCGACATGGCCAAGAAGGACGGCGTGCCCGACGGCTCGCCGCACCTGTACGCGATGCGGGCGCTGCGCACCTCGCGCGCGCCGATCGAACGCGGCTTCCGCCAGTTCCTCGACCGCCAGTTCGGCGACCTGGAGCGCCGCACCCGCACCGACGTCGCCGGCGACGTGACCGAGCTCAAGCTCGTCGAGGAGGCCGAACTCGAACAGCAGCTGGCGACGACGCTGATCGCCGAGGCGATCGTGCGCGTCCACGGCAGCGCGCTGGAGGAACTCGGTGCGCGCATGGCGCAGATGTTCGGCGTGCCGGTACTGGACGTCGACCAGAATCCGCTGAGCCCGCACGGGCTGGCGGTGGCCATCCGCGAGGCGCACGAAGGCGTCGACGTCCCGCCCGACGTCCGGATGGTCCTCTTCAAGTACTACGAGCGCGAACTCATCCACGACCTGCGCGAACTGCTGGTCGACCTCAACGGCCGCCTCGCCGCCGCCGGGTTCCACGCCCCGCAGGCGGTTTCGGCGCCGCCGCCGAGCCCGGTCGCGGGCGCGCCGGCCGGTTTCGCCAGCGCGGCCTCCGACTACGGCCAGCCGAGCGGTGCCGGCGCCCAGTTCGCCGGGCAGCCGAACACCGAGGACCGCGCGGTGTTCGACGCGCTGCTGCAGCTGCTGCATGCGTGGCGCCCCGACCACGACACGTCGACCGCCGGCAGCGGTCGCTCCGCCGCCCCGGGCGCGCCGCAGGGCGGGCGCCAGACCGGCCGCGGCGGGCAGCGGCCGCTGGTCGCCGACGAGATGCTCTCGGTGCTGTCGCTCATGCAGAGCGCGGTGCCCGAAGCGGTCACCGAAGCGATGCAGCGGCCCGAGGTATCGCTCGCCGCGCTGCTGAAGAACGAGGTGCTGCGCAGCGCCAGCCGCATCGGCCTGCCGCCCGAGAAGGTGAGCATCAGCCAGGACGACGAGGACGCGGTCGACCTGGTCGGCATGCTGTTCGACGTGATGTTCGACGAACGCGATTTCCAGCAGAACGCGCGCGACATGATCTCGCGGCTGGTGGTGCCGTTCGTCAAGGCGGCGGTGATGGACCGCCGCATGTTCCTCTACAAGACCCACCCCGCGCGGCGCCTGCTGAACTCGCTGGCCGAGGCGGTGGAGGGCAACCGCGGCGACGGCCCGCAGGAGCGCGAGCTGCTGCAGAAGGCCGAGAGCACCGTCGACCGGCTGATCGCCGAGTTCAACGAGGACATCGCGATCTTCGAGACGCTGGAGCAGGAGCTGCGCGCGTTCCTCGAGCAGCACCGCCGCCGCGTCGAGCTCGCCGAGCGTCGTGCCGCGGAAGCGCAGCGCGGCCAGGAGCGGCTGGAGCAGGCGCGCGTGCTGGCCTCGCACGAGCTCGAGAAGCGCACCCCCGGGCTGTCACCGCCGCCGGCGATGCAGGACTTCCTCGGCCGCTGCTGGACGCACCACCTGTCGATGATCGCGCTGCGCGAAGGTCCGGAAAGCGCGTCGTGGCAGTCGGCGCTGACGGTCGCCGACCGGATGCTGGCGCTGCTGCCGCGCGACGGCGTACCGGCTCCGGCCGTCGGCCCCGCGCTGCAGGCCCTGCGCGAACCGGTCGAGACCGTGCTCGCCAGTTCCGGCATCACCGGCGAAGCCGCCAACGAGATGATGCAGGCGATCGGCGAGGGGATCGACGATCTCGTCCGTGGTCGCGAGCCGGCCCCGGTGGCCGCGCCGCACGCGACGGAGAACATCGTCCCGATGCCGGAGCGTCCGCAATCCGCGGCCGCCGCGCTCGCGGAGCTGCTGAAGCCGAAACTCGAGGTGGTCGGCGGCAAGGCCGCGCTCGATGTCAGCCCCGACGACGTCGAGCAGCTGCGCGCGCTGAAGATCGGCACGTGGATCCACATCGCGGGCGAGGACGGCAAGCACCATCCGGTGAAGCTGTCGTGGGTCAGCCCGATCTCGTCGCGCCTGATGTTCGTCAACCGCCGCGGCGTGCGCGTGCTCGTCGCGTCGGTGGAAGAACTGGCGGCGATGAAGCAGGAAGGCAACCTGCTGCTGCGCGACCAGGACAACGTGTTCGACCAGGTCCTGCACCGCGTGATGGGCAAGCTGCGCACCGACCTCGGCTGACGCCCCTGCCGCCCCCGCGGCGCTTCCGGTAGCATCGGGCCCGGTTCTCCGGGGAGCGGCGTCGCATGGCTGTCAGCATCGTGTTGATCCGCGAGACCGCGCCGGGCGAACGGCGCGTGGCGATGACGCCGGAAACCGCGAAGAAGCTGACCGCGCTCGGCGCGACGATCGTGCTCGAGCGCGGTGCCGGCGCCGCCGCCTTCTTCGCCGACGACGCCTACGCCGGTGCGCGCATCGTCGACGATGCCGCGACCGCGCTCGCCGCCGCGGACGTGCTGGTCTGCGTACAGCCGCCGGCGAACGATGCGTTCGCGACGATGAAGCCGGGCGCGGTCGTCGTCGGCCTGCTGGCACCGCATGCCGATCCGGCCCGGGTGCCGGCGCTCGCCGCCGCCGGCCTCACCGCGTTCTCGCTCGAACGGCTGCCGCGCACGACGCGCGCGCAGGCGATGGACGTGCTCAGCTCGCAGGCGGGCATGGCCGGCTACAAGGCCGTTCTGATCGCCGCGCAGCTGGCGCCGCGCTATTTCCCGATGCTCACCACCGCCGCCGGCACGATCCGGCCCTCGAAGGTGCTCGTGGTCGGCGCCGGTGTCGCGGGCCTGCAGGCGATCGCGACGGCGCGACGCCTCGGCGCGCAGGTGGAAGGCTTCGACGTGCGGCCCGAGACGCGCGAACAGATCGAATCGCTCGGCGGCAGGTTCCTCGACCTCGGCGTCAGCGCGGTGGGCGAGGGCGGCTACGCGCGCCCGCTGACCGACGACGAACGCGCCGAACAGCAGCGGCGTCTCGCCGAACACCTGAAGGGCATCGACGTGATCGTGACCACCGCCGCCGTGCCGGGCCGTCCGGCGCCGAAGATCATCACCGCGGCGATGGTGGCCGGGATGCGCCCCGGCAGCGTGATCGTCGACCTCGCCGCCGAGACCGGCGGCAACTGCGAGGTCACGCGCCCCGGCGAGACCCACGTGCACGACGGCGTGACGGTGGCGGGTCCGCTCGACCTCGCCAGCCTGGGCGCGGTGCATGCCAGCGAGATGTATGCCCGCAACGTGTTCAATTTCCTCGCGCTGTCGTTCAAGGACGGCGCGCTCGCGTTCGATTTCGACGACGAACTGGTCGCGAAGACCTGCCTCGTGCGGGACGGCGCCGTCCCCGCCTGAATCAGGGTTCCGGATCCGGCTCGGCGACGATGCCCGGGCCGCCCGCTTCGAGCCACGCGCGTCGTGCTTCGGGAGAAAGCGCCCGCCAGCGCGCCTGCAGCGCTTCGCGTTCGGCCTCGGGAAGGCGCTGCAGCGCGACGAAGCTCGCGCGCATCGTCGCCTTCAGTGCCGGCGGCATCTCGCGGAAATTGCGCGCGCCGGCGCGCAGCCGCTCGCGCTCGGCCGGGTCGAGGGCGAGCCAGCGGTCGTGTCGCTGCAGCCGGTGCAGCACGCGGACGCGCTTGGCCGGCGGCATCGCTTCCCAGCGGTCGCGCAGGCGTTCCAGTCGCTGCTGGCGGTCCGGCGACAGGTCGGCCCAGCGTGGCACGTCGGCCGGCGGCGGACCGAACAGGCGGCGATGGTGATGGTGGCGATCGTCTTCCCCGTCGTGAGCGTGGCGTCGCGGGCGGTCGTCGGTCGGCGTCGCCGGCGCCGGCCAGGCCGAACCGGCGAAGCTCGCCGCCAGCAGCAGCGCCACGAGGCGCATCGTGACCGTCATGGCACCACTCCCGACGTCGTCGCGACCGGCGCGTCGGCGAGCCACGCGTAGATGTCCGGATCCTCGGCGTCGAGCAGCCGTTCGACCTCGTCGGGCAGCGCCGGGTCCAGTGCCGGCGCGGCGGCCTCGTCGGGCACGGGTGCGACCGCGACCGTCGTGCCGCCGGGCGAGGACACGGGCGACGGGATCCCGATCGCGAAAGCGAACGCGAGCGCCGCCGCCGCGCCGACGGGAACCGCGAAACGCCACGCCGGCGGCGCCGCGCGCGGCTGCTGCGCGAGCCGACGGGCCGCGTGCAGCCGGCCCGCCGTCGCCGGATCGACGCGCTCGGCGGCGCGCGCGAACAGCGCGCGGGCGCGCGCGGGGCCTTCGTTCGGGTCGTGGCTCATCGCCAGTCCTCCAGTTGGATGCGCAGGGCGGCCATCGCCCGCGACAGATGCGTTTTCACCGAGCCTTCGGAACAGCCCATCGCCGCGGCGGTGTCGGCGACGTCGAGACCCTGCAGTTCGCGGAGCAGGTAGGCCTCGCGCTGGCGCCGCGGCAGCGTGCGCAGCGCGCGGCGCAGCGCCCGCCACGCTTCGTCGTCGGCCAGTCTCGCCGAGGGATCCTGGCCGGGATCGGGCAGCGCCTGCAGCGGGTCCTCGTCGCGGTCGTCGGCCCGGCCGAGCACCGCCATCACGCCGCGTCGGACGGTCGCGCGCCGGTGCCGGTCGGTGACCGCGCGGCGCAGGATGCTCCAGAACAGCGGCGTCCATTCGCTTTCCGGCCGGTCGCGATACGCGACGAAGCGGATCATCGCGTCCTGCACGGTGTCGAGCGCGTCCTCGCGATGCCCGAGCGACAGCTCCGCCATCCGGAACGCCCGGCGCTCGACATCGGCGAGGAACGTGTCCAGCGCGCGCGACGCCGGACGATCCGGTGGGGCGGCATCGAAGGGCATCACGGCGTCGCGGGCGGGAAGCGGGGCATGGCTCGTTATAGCGCGGCATGGGTGCACCGACTCGAACGCGGCCGCGGCGGGGCGGTTGACCTGCCGCCCCCGGCATTCATCCCGCGGTTATGATGCGGCGGTCGCGCACCGCGCGGGAGGGGACATGGACGGCTTCGTCGCGCTGTACATCTTCATGCTGGCCGCGTTCACCGGCTACGAGATCATCGGCCGGGTGCCGGTGATCCTGCACACGCCCCTGATGTCCGGTTCGAACTTCGTGCACGGCATCGTGATGATCGGCGCGATGGTGGTGCTCGGCCACGCCGACACGACCCCCGAGAAGGTCATCGGCTTCCTCGCGGTGCTGATGGGCGCCGGCAACGCCGCCGGCGGCTACGTCGTCACCGAGCGGATGCTGGAGATGTTCAAGCCGTCGGAGAAGAAGAAGGAGGGCGGCGCATGAGCTGGCTGCCGCTGCTGGTGAAGGCCAGCTACTTCGTCGC
>CBIHMN010000020.1:0-14032 GCA_966211005.1 uncultured Arenimonas sp. | reverse complement strand
TCGCGCGCCGCGTCGGCCGGAAGAAGGTCACCGTCGTGCACAAGGCCAACATCCTCAAGTCGACGTCGGGCCTGTTCCTGAAGGTCGCGCGCCAGGTCGCGGCCGAGTATCCCGACATCGAATGCAACGAGATGATCGTCGACAACACCTGCATGCAGCTGGTGATGAAGCCGGAGCAGTTCGACGTGATCGTGACGACGAACCTGTTCGGCGACATCATCTCCGACCTGTGCGCGGGTCTCGTCGGCGGCCTCGGGCTCGCACCGGGCGCGAACATCGGCACCGAAGCGGCGATCTTCGAAGCCGTGCACGGCTCGGCGCCCGACATCGCCGGGAAGGGCATCGCCAATCCGGTCGCGCTGCTGCTCGGCGCCGGGCAGATGCTCGACCACCTCGGCAAGTGCGACGAGGCGCAGCGGCTGCGCAGGGCGATCGTCGACACGATGCAGGCCCGCGACCACGTCACGCCCGATCTGGGCGGCACCGGCACCACGCAGTCGTTCGCGCAGGCGATCGCGGCGCGCGCGATCGGCTGAGCGACGCCGGCGTCAGGGAACGCGCCGCGCGGCCGGTCCGGCGCCGGCCGCCGGGCGGCGCGGCCTGGCGGCCTGCCGGCGCCGCACGCCGAAGCGCCGCAGCAGGCGCAGCATCTCCAGGTAGAGCCAGACCAGCGTGACGACGAGGCCGAAGGCGGCGAACCACTCCATCACGTCGTCCGCGCCGCGCGCGACGCCCCGCTCGACGAAGTCGAAGTCCACCAGCAGGGCCATCGAGGCCATCGTCACCGCGAACAGCCCGAAGACGATGCTGGCGATGCTGCCCTCGTGCAGGAAGCCGAAACCTTCCAGGCCCAGCAGGCGCATGCCGAGGTTCACCACGTAGACCAGCACGATGGCACCCACGCCGACCGCCACGGCCTGGCGGAACCGCTTGCCGACCCGGATCAGTCCGGTGCGATAGGCCAGCAGCAGCACGGCCAGTGCGGCGAGCGTCAGCGCGACGGCCTGCACGACCACGCCCGGGTAGTTCGCCTCGCCCAGCGCCGAAGCCGAGCCGAGCAATACGCCTTTCGCCGCCGCGTACAGCGGTGCCGTGACCGGTGACCAGGCCTTCTTCCAGACCGTCAGTACACCGAGGGCGAGCGCGGCGAGGCCGCCGCCCAGCATCAGCCCGCGCATCGCGGCGGGCGCTGACGGGTCGAAGTTCCACCATGCCCAGCCGGCCGCGAGGATGACGATGGCGAGCAGCAGGGCGGTGCGATGGACCGTACCTGCCAGCGTCATCGCGTCGGCGGGGTCCGCCGCGCGCGGCATGCCGCGGAACGTGCGGCCGTTCAGTGCTGGATTCCCGGCGCGCATCGGTCGCTCCCGTTGGGTCGGGATCCATGCTGGCGTCTGCGCCGTGAAGGGCGTCAGAGGGCGGATCAGTCGGTCGCGGCCGCCCCGTCCGGATCGGGCACGAAGATCGCGATGCCGTTCACGACCTCCTGGGTCGTCGGGATGCCGCCCCCGACGCTGGCGCCGCCATGCCGGCCATAGGAGCCCACGCCGACGCCCAGTCCCACCGGCGACGCCGTGCGGTCGCCGCCGAGCACGAGCACGCCGTTGGCGCCCAGCTCGCCGGCTTCCCGGCGCAGCCGCAGCAGTGCCGCATCGCGCTGGCCCTGCGTGCCGAAGCCGGCGGCGCTGCGCGATTCCAGCCACGCGATGTCGATCGCACCGTCCGGACGGGCGCTGTATACCCGCACGTCCTGTACCGCGACCGGCGCCCGGGCCGCCGAGATCATCTGCGTGCGCGTGCCGGCGCAACCGGTGACGGCCAGGACGATCAGGGCGGCGAGGGCGGTGCGCATGGCGGTCAGTCCCGTGAGTTGAGCTTCGCGAGCAGGCGCAGGATCTCCAGGTACAGCCAGACCAGCGTGACGACCAGGCCGAACGCGCCGTACCACTCCATGTACTTCGGCGCCCCGGACTCTGCGCCCGACTCGATGAAGTCGAAGTCGAGCACCAGGTTCAACGCCGCGATCACGACCACGAAGGCGCTGAAAGCGATGCCCATCGTCCCCGATTCGTGGATGAAGCCGAACCCGTCGAACCCGAGCATCCGCAGCACGATGTTCACCAGGTACAGCAGGAAGATGCCGCCGGTGGCGGCGACCACGCCCAGCTTGAAGTTCTCGGTGGCCTTGATCAGGCCGCTCTTGTAGGCGAGCAGCAGCGCGCCCAGCGTGCCCATCGTCAGCATCACGGCCTGCATCACGATGCCCGGGAAGCGCTGCTCGAAGATCGCCGAGATCGCGCCGACGAACAGGCCCTCCAGCACCGCGTACAGCGGCGCGGTGACCGGCGACCACGTCTTCTTGAACACCGTGACGATGGCGACCACCAGGCCGCCGAGCGCGCCGCCGATCGCCCACGGCACGACGGCGCCGGGGTTTTCCGGCGAATACAGGCTCCACGTCCAGGCCGCCGCCGCGACGAGCAGCAGCAACATGAAACCGGTCTTGTTGACGGTGCCCGACAGCGTCATCGCGTCGTCGCCGCCGGTGACGACGGCGCCGCTGCCGACGTCGAGGAAGGTGTTGCGGTTCAGGGCGGGATTGCCGCTGCGCATCGGGATTCTCCGTGGGAGGTCGGAACGGGAGGATGCTAGCGCACGGCCGCGCGGTGGCGCCACGCGTGGTCGAGTACCAGCACGTCGCCGCGGCCGGGGCGGTAGCCGTGGGCGAGGGCGCCGTGCACGTAATCGGTGGCCGCGGCGCACGCTTCCCGCAGGCCGAGGCCGCGGCAAAGGTTCGCGGCGATCGCCGACGCCAGCGTGCAGCCCGTGCCATGCCCGGAGGCAGGCAGGCGGGGGTGTTCGAACGCCAGCGGCGATCCGCCGTCGTCGAAGCGGTCGACCATCGGCCCGGCGCCGGGCAGGTGGCCGCCCTTGAGCAGCACCGCGCGGACGTCGAGCGCGCGCAACCGCGCCAGCGCCGCGTCGGCCGCGTCGTCGCCGGCGATCGCCGCGCCGAGCAGCAGTTCGGCTTCCGGGATGTTCGGCGTCACCACGCTCGCCAGCGGCAGCAGCCGCGCGCGCAGGGCGTCGAGCGCGTCCTCCTCCAGCAGCCGGGCGCCGGAGCTGGCGACCATCACCGGATCGAGCACGACCGCGGGCGGGCGGTGGTGCTCGAGGGCGTCGGCGACCGCGTGGATCACCTCGGCGCTGCCGAGCATGCCGAGCTTCACCGCGCCGATCGCGAAATCGTCGAAGCACGCGTCGATCTGCGCGCGCAGGAAGCCGACCGGTGGCATGTGCACCGCGGTGACGGCGCGGGTGTTCTGCGCGGTGAGCGCGGCCAGCGCGCTGAGCCCGTGCACGCCGTGCGCGGCGAAGGTCTTCAGGTCGGCCTGGATGCCGGCGCCGCCGCCGGAGTCGGAACCGGCGATGGTCAGCGCGCAGGGGAGGGGCGTGGTCACCGCGGCTCCGGCGGGCCGTCGCCGCCGAGGCGTCCGGCCACCAGCTCGCGATGGCGATAGAGCGCATAGGACAGGCCGACGCCGCCGGTCAGCGCCGCCGGCACGTACAACGCGCGATAGTGCACGGCGTCGAACAGCAGCGCGCCGGCGATGCCACCGAGCGCGAACGCGACGATCACCAGCACGCACAGCGACAGCCGCCGGCGGGCGACCGGCAGCCCGCGCAGCGCGTGGCCGAGCGTGATGCCCAGATCGGTGAACATGCCGCTGACATGCGACGTGCGCACCAGCGCGCCGCTGTACGTCGTCGCCATCGCGTTCTGCAGGCCGATCGCGCCGGCGGCCAGCAGCGGGCCGCCGAGGCGGCCGCGTTCGAAGAGCGGCACGGCGACCGCGAGCAGCACGGCCTCGATCGCCAGCGCGACGCCGTAGCGTCGCCCCAGCCGCAGCGTCGCGTCGCGGATCAGGCTGCCGCCGATCGCGGCGCCGGCGACGAACGCCGCGATCATCGCCGCGAGCTGCGCGGCGGCCCGCCAGTCGGCGTGCGCCACCGCCGCGCCGAGCAGGCTCGTGTTGCCCGTGAGATGCGTGATCGCCTGGTGCGCGAAGCCGAGATAGCCGACGACGTTGACCATGCCGGCGACGACGGCGAGCGCGCCGGCGCCGACCCACACCCACGTCGCCAGCCGTTCGGCCACGGCCTCAGAGCACTTCGGAAGCGTAGTCCGCCAGCCGCGACCGCTCGCCGCGCCGCAGCGTGATGTGCGCGCTGTGCGCCCAGTTCTTGAAGCGGTCGACCGCGTAGGTGAGACCGGACGTGGTTTCCGTGAGGTAGGGCGTGTCGATCTGCTCGACGTTGCCCATGCAGATGATCTTCGTGCCGGGGCCGGCGCGGGTGATCAGGGTCTTCATCTGTTTCGGCGTCAGGTTCTGCGCCTCGTCGACGATCACCCAGCGGTTGAGGAACGTGCGGCCGCGCATGAAGTTCATCGAGCGGATCTTGATGCGGCTGGCGAGCAGTTCGTTGGTCGCGCCGCGGCCCCAGCTGCCGTGGTCCTCGGTGTGCGTCAGCACTTCGAGGTTGTCCGTCAGCGCGCCCATCCACGGCGTCATCTTCTCTTCCTCGGTGCCCGGCAGGAAGCCGATGTCCTCGCCGACGCTGACGGTGGCGCGCGTCATGATGATCTCGCGGTAGCGCTGGATGTCCATCGTCTGCGTCAGGCCGGCGGCGAGCGCGAGCAGCGTCTTGCCGGTGCCGGCGGTGCCGAGCAGCGTGACGAAATCGATGTCGGGGTCCATGAGGGCGTTGAACGCGAAGTTCTGCTCGCGGTTGCGCGCGTTGATGCCCCAGACCTGGTGCTGCGGCGTGCGGAAATCGTCGACGATCTGCAGCACCGCCTTCTGCTCGTCGAGCCGCGCGACCTTCATCTCGACTTCGTCGTCGCCGGGGAGGTAGAGGAACTGGTTGGGATACCAGCCGTCGTCCTCGGTGCGGCGCACCTCGTAGAACGTTCGGCCCTTGTCGGTCCAGCTGCGCAGGCTGCCCTCGTGCCGGTCCCAGAAATCCGCCGGCAGCTCGTCGGCGCCGGTGAACAGCAGGTTGAAATCGTCGATCGCGCGGTCGTTCTCGTAATCCTCCGACTTGACGCCGGAGATCGACGCCTTGATGCGCAGGTTGATGTCCTTCGACACCAGCACCACCGGCACGCCGGGGTTGTCCTCGATCAGCTGCAGGATCGACGAGAGGATCAGGTTGTCCGGCAATACCGTGCCGAAGCGCTTGCCGTGTTCCACCGGCTTGAGCTGGAACAGCAGCTGGCCGACGGACGCCGCGGCACGCAGCTGCAGGCCCTGCGGATGCACCAGCGGCACGCCGCCCGACAGGTCGTTGCTGCCGTGGGCGACGATGATCTCGTTGAGGAACCGGCTGACCTGGCGCGCGTTGCGGCTCGCCTCGCTGTGCCCCTTCTTCCCGTTGTCGAGTTCCTCCAGCACCATCATCGGTATGAAGACGTCGTGCTCCTCGAACTTGAACAGCGCCGTCGGGTCGTGCATGAGCACGTTGGTGTCGAGGACGTAGATGCGCTTGCTTCGGGTCATCGGGGCCTCTTCGAGCCAGGGGAAGCGGAAATCGTCTTGTCAGCGAGCCGCTTCAGCGTGCCCAGCACTTCCTCGGCATGGCCGGGCACGCGCACGCCCCGCCACTCGGCCGCGAGCCGCCCTTCGGGGTCGACGATGAAGGTGCTGCGCTCGATGCCGACGTAGTCGCGGCCGTAGAGCTTCTTCGGGCGGATGACGTCGAATGCGCGGCACAGCGATTCGTCGGTGTCGGCCACGAGGTCGAACGCGAAACCGTGCTTCGCGCAGAACCCCTGGTGGGAACGGACGCTGTCGCGCGAGACGCCGAGGACGTCGGCGCCGAGCTTGCGGAATTTCGGATACAGGCGATTGAAGTCGACGCCCTCGGTGGTGCAGCCGGGCGTGTTGTCCTTCGGATAGAAATAAAGGACCAGCCAGAACCCGCGATAGTCGGACAGGTCGGCGGCGCCGGCCTTGCCGAGCGTCAGCGGATGCGGGCCGACCGTGTCGCCGACGTTCACTGCGGGCCGGTCTCCATCAGAACTTCATCGGATCCATGATCGCGTCGAGGTTCAGGTGATCGCAGAACTCGAGGAAATCGTCGCGCAGCGCGGCGATGTGCATGTTCGCCGGGATGCCGATCGTGACCTGCGCCGAGAACATGTCGGCGCCGGTCTGCATCGCGCGATAGCGCGTCGAATGCAGCGACTCGATGGTGATGCCCTGGCGGTCGAAGAAATCGGCGAGCTGGAACAGGATGCCGGCCTTGTCGGCGGCGACCACCTCGACCACGTACGGCAGCAGGTTCGACTGCGACGGCTTGGCCCCGGTGCGGTACCAGACGAGCTTCAGGCCTTCCTCGCGTTCCAGCCGCGTCAGCATCGCCTCGAGCTTGGCGACGGCGTCCCACGACCCCTGCGCGAGCGCGATCACCGAGACGTCGCGACCGACGGTCGACAGCCGGGCATCGACGAGATTGCAGCCGCTGTCGGAAATGCGACGGGTGACGGACAACAGGGGGGACTGCGGATGCGTGGTGTACGCGTTGATCAGCAGGTGGTTCTCGTTGGCCGTCGGGCGCGCGGTGGAGTCGGTCAAAGCGGTGTTCCGTGGCGGCGCCGGACGTACAGCGCGGAAGGGGCGTGGCCAGCATACTTGCCGCCGCTTTCCGCCCGCAAGTAACATCGGTGCCGGTTCCCGCAGGCCCGATCATCTTGCATCTGCACGGCAGCATCACGGCGCTCGCCACTCCCTTCACGACTTCCGGTGCACCCGACTTCGACGCGTGGGGGCGGCTGCTCGACGGGCAGCTGGCGGCCGGCACGCGCGGCATCGTCGTCGCCGGTTCGACCGGGGAGGCGGCGATGCTCGACGACGACGAATACCGGCGACTGCTGGCGATGGCGGTCGAGCGCGTGCACGGGCGGATGCCGGTGCTCGCCGGCACCGGGCAGTCCGGTACGGAGAAGACGATCCGGCAGACCCGGGTCGCGCGCGACGGTGGCGCCGATGCAGCGCTCGTCGTCACGCCGCCGTATGTACGCCCCACCCAGGAGGGCCTGGTCGCGCATTTCACGGCGGTGGCCGAGCAGGGCGGGTTGCCGGTGGTGCTCTACAACGTGCCCGGGCGGACCGGCGTCGACCTGCTGCCGGAAACGGTCGCGCGGCTCGCGCCGCACCCCGGCATCGTCGGCCTGAAGGAGGCGCGCGGCGACGAGCCGCGGTGGGCGGCGCTGGCGCCGCTCGCGTCATCCGGTTTCGCGCTGCTCAGCGGCGACGATCCGACGTTCGTGCGGGCGATGCTCGCCGGCGCCGCGGGCGTGGTGTCGGTCGCGTCGAACGTGGTGCCGGCGACGTTCCGCCGCCTCTGCGACCTCGCCGCGAACGGCGACGCCGACGCCGCGCACGCGCTCGACGCCCGGCTGGCGTCGCTCTACGACTTTCTCGGCATCGAGCCGAACCCGATTCCGGTCAAGGCGCTGCTCGCCAGGCAGGGCATCGGCGACGGGCTGCGCCTGCCGCTGCAGCCGCTGTCGGCGCCGCACCACGCCGCCGCCGACACGATGGCCGCTTTCTGCGGCCGGATCGAACACGAATCGGCCTGAAACGCTTACCCTATCGACCCCCGCCCGCGGCCGCGGCCGCCGGGCAACCCAGGAGATCCCCATGACCGCGTCCCCGTCCTTCACCCGCCCGCTGCTGATCGCCGTGATCGGCGTCGCGCTGCTCACGCAGGGCGGCTGCGTCTGGCTGCGGGCCAAGTTCGCCAATACGGCGGTCTACGAAAGCAGCGAGCAGGGCAACCCGCTCGAAGTGCCGCCGGATCTCGACCGGCCGAACACCGCGGCCGGCATCGCGATCCCGGATGTCACGCCCAACCCGATGACGCAGGGCACGCCGGCCGCGCCGGTCGCGGCCGTCGCCGCCGACGGCTTCGTGCTCGCCGACACCGTCGAGAGCGCGTTCCGTCGCGTCGGCGTCGCGCTCGGCAAGATCGACGGCGTCACGCTCGGCGAAAGCGCGGAGTCGTCCGGCACGCACACCGTCACCTACCAGGGCACGCCGATGCAGATCCGCGTCGAAGCCGCCGGCGACGGTGCGCGCGTGTTCGCGGTCGGCGCCGACGGTGCACCGCTTTCCGGCGCCCCGGCGGCGACGCTGCTGGCGACGCTGAAGGCACGCCTCGGCTGAGCGGACTGCGGTCCGGAAACGAAGAAGGCGCCCTCGGGCGCCTTTCTTCTTTCGTGTCCATGGCGCGGTTCAGCGCTGGAGTTCACGCAGCTTGTCGGGCTTGCCATCCCACTCGGCGGCGTCCGGCAGCGGTTCCCTGCGCGTCGTGATCACCGGCCAGACCTTCGACAGTTCGGCATTGAGCGGAATGTAGTTTTCCTGCCCGGCCGGGACGTCGTCCTCGGGGTAGATCGCGTTGATCGGGCATTCCGGCTCGCAAAGCGTGCAGTCGATGCACTCGTCCGGATCGATCACGAGGAAGTTCGGACCTTCGTGGAAGCAGTCGACCGGGCACACCTCGACGCAATCGGTGTACTTGCAGCGGATGCAGTTCTCGACGACGACGAAGGGCATGGCGGTGTTCGAAAAAGGCCCGGCATCGCCGGGCCTTCGGAAAATGGCGCTCCCTAGGGGACTCGAACCCCTGTTCCAGCCTTGAGAGGGCCGTGTCCTAGGCCACTAGACGAAGGGAGCGTGATGGCGCACAGCCAGGACGGGCGCTAGTATAGCCAGCTTCACCGCCGCCGGGAAGCGCATCGCCCCGGCCTCAGCCGCGCAAGGACCCCGCGCCGCCGCTCCCCATGACGGAAAGTCTCCCGATACTCCCGAGCCAGCCGCGCATCGTGCCGCGCGCCGAGCACGGCATCTCCCGCAAGGACATCAGCGCCAACGCGTTGCGCGTGCTCTATCGCCTGCGCGACGGCGGTTTCCAGGGTTATCTGGTCGGCGGTGCGGTACGCGACCTGCTGGTCGGCGGCCATCCGAAGGACTTCGACGTCGCGACCGACGCGACGCCCGAACAGGTCAAGGCGCTGTTCCGCAACTGCCGGCTGATCGGTCGCCGGTTCCGGCTCGCGCACGTCGTGTACGGCAAGGAGATCATCGAGGTCGCGACGTTCCGCGCGAACGCCGCCGGCGACGACGGGGACCGCGAAACCGACGACGGCGGCCGCATCGTCCGCGACAACGTCTACGGCACGATCGAGGACGACGCGGTGCGGCGCGACTTCACCGCCAACGCGCTGTACTACACGGTCGAGGACTTCTCGGTGCGCGACTACGTCGGCGGCTGGGAAGACGTGCAGGCGCGCACGCTGCGCCTGATCGGCGATCCGGTCGAGCGGTATCGCGAGGACCCGGTGCGCATGCTGCGCGCGGCGCGACTGGCCGCGAAGCTCGATTTCTCGATCGCGCCGGAAGCCGCCGGGCCGATTCCGGAACTCGCGCCGCTGCTCGCGGCGGCGCCGCCGGCGCGCCTGTTCGACGAATGCCTGAAAATGTTCCTCGCCGGTCATGCGGAGAGCAGCTTCGTGCGGCTGGAGGAGCACGGCCTGCTGCCGGCGCTGTTCCCGGAAACCGCGAAAGCCCTCGCCACCAACCGCAGCGGCGCGCTGCGCGCGATGGTGCTGCAGGCGTTGCGCAACACCGACCGGCGCGTCCGTGACGACAAGCCGGTGACGCCGGCATTCCTGTTCGCGGCGCTGCTGTGGCCGGCGTATTGCCGCGAACTGGCCGTGCTCCAGAAGGGTGGCACCGATCCGCTGGTCGCGCAGCAGCGCGCCGCCGACCGCGTCACGCTGCACCAGGCGCATCGCATCGCGTTGCCGCGCCGGTTCTCGATGCCCATGCAGGAGATCTGGCTGCTGCAGCCGCGCTTCGCGCAACGGCAGCGCAAGCGGGTGTTCCGCCTGCTGTCGCATCCGCGCTTCCGCGCCGCGTTCGATTTCCTGGAGCTGCGTGCCGGGTCCGCGCCCGAACTCGCCGACGACCTCGCGTTCTGGCGGGAGGCGCAGCGCGAAGCGCCCGAACAGCTCGCGGAGCGTCTGGAGCCGAAGACCGTCCGTCGCGTCGACGACGACGAGGCGCCGGACGCGTCCGCCACCGCCGGGGCCGATGCGGACGACGCGCCGCGGCGCCGGCGCCGGCGCCGGCGCAAGCCCGCCGGCAGCGCCGGCGAATGAGCGCGGCGGCGGACGCGACGGTCGTCGCGTACGTCGGCCTCGGCGCCAACCTCGGCGACGCGGCCGCGACGCTGGACGCCGCCACGCTCGCCCTCGACACGCTGCCGGGCACCCGCCTGCTGCGCCGCTCGTCGCGCTATCGCACGCCGGCTTGGGGAAACACCGACCAGCCGGACTTCGTCAACGCCGTCGCCGCGCTGCGCACGTCGCTGTCGCCGCACGCGCTGCTCGAGGGCCTGCTGGCGATCGAGCGACGCTTCGGCCGCGAGCGTCGTGACGACGCCGCGCGCTGGGGCCCGCGCGTGCTCGACCTCGACCTGCTGCTGCACGGTGACACGGTGCTTCACGACCCCGGTCTGGCGCTGCCGCATCCACGCCTTCACGAGCGCGCGTTCGTGCTGGTGCCGCTCGCCGAGATCGCGCCCGACGTCGTCGTGCCCGGTGCGGGACGCGTCGCCGCGCTGCGTGCCGCGGTGGATGCGGGCGGCATCGAAGCGATACCTTAGGCGTCCACCTCCCCCGGGGCCGCCGATGTACGCGAACGAATCCAGAGCCGCCCCGCGCCCGCGGGTGACGGTGCCGGCCATGCGGCGAATGAAGGGCGAAACGAAGATCGTCGCGCTCACGGCGTACGACGCCGGTTTCGCGCGCGCGATGGACGCCGACGTCGACTTCATCCTCGTCGGCGATTCGCTGGGGATGGTGTGCCAGGGGCACGGCAGCACGCTGCCGGTCACGGTCGACGACATCGTCTACCACACGGCGTGCGTCGCCCGCGGCCTGTCGCACGCGCTGCTGGTGTCCGACCTGCCGTTCCAGTCCGACGCGACGCCGGAGCGCGCGCTCGACGCCGCGACGCGCTGCCTGCAGGCGGGGGCGGCGATGGTCAAGCTCGAAGGCGCCGGCCACAAGCTCGACGTGATCCGTTACCTCGCCGAGCGCGAAATCCCGGTGTGCGCGCATCTCGGGCTGACCCCGCAATCGGTGCTGCGCCTCGGGGGCTATCGCGTGCAGGGCCGCGAGTCCGCCGCCGCGGCGCGACTGCTCGACGACGCGCGCGCGGTCGCCGACGCCGGCGCCGACGCGCTCGTGCTCGAATGCGTGCCGTCGCCGCTCGCGGCGCGGATCACGGGCGCGGTGCCGGTGCCGACGATCGGCATCGGCGCGGGGCCGGCGTGCGACGGCCAGATCCTGGTGATGCACGACCTGCTGGGGTTGAACAGCGGCCATCGCCGCCCGCGCTTCGTGAAGGATTTCCTCGCCGACGGCGGTTCCGTCGCCGGTGCCTTCGCCGCTTACGCGGCGGCGGTGCGCGACGGCTCGTTCCCCGCGCCCGAACACGGCTACGACTGATGCAGGTGCATTCGACGCTGGCGGCGATGCGGGCGCAGGTGCGGGCGTGGCGTCGCGGCGGCGCCAGCATCGGCTTCGTCCCGACGATGGGGAACCTGCACGCCGGCCACCACGCGCTCGTGGATCTGGCCCGGCGTCATGCCGATCGCGTGGTCGTGAGCATCTTCGTGAACCCGACGCAGTTCGGCCCGAACGAGGACTACGCGCGCTACCCGCGCACGCCCGACGCCGACATCGACGGGCTGGCGAAGCGCGGCAGCGACGCGCTGTTCATGCCGTCGGTCGAGCAGATGTACCCGTTCGGCACGATGGGCTGCGTGCAGATGCACGTGCCCGGCATCACCGACATCCTCGATGGCGCGCACCGGCCCGGCCATTTCAACGGCGTCGCGCAGGTGGTCGCGCGGCTGTTCAACATGGTGCAGCCCGACCTGGCCGTGTTCGGGCGCAAGGATTACCAGCAGCTGCAGGTGATCCGATACATGACGCGCGAGATGAGTTTCCCGGTCGAGATCGTGCCGGCGCCGACGCTGCGCGAGCCCGACGGCCTGGCGATGAGCTCGCGCAACCAGTATCTGCAGGGCGACGAGCGCGGGACCGCGACGCGCATCTTCGAGGTGCTGCGCGCCATGCGCGACGCCGCGAAGCAGGGACTGCCTCTGCCCGGCATCGAGGACGACGCCCGCACGCGACTGGAGGCGGCGGGCTTCGACGTCGACTACGCGGAAATCCGTCGCGCCGACCTGACGCGCGCGCGCGCGCCGAACGAGGACGACCTGGTCGCACTCGTCGCGGCGCGACTCGGCCGTACGCGGCTGATCGACAATCTCGAGTTCGACGCCGAGGACGCCCGATGAACCTCGATCCGCACTGGCAGGTGCTGCGTCGCCACGCCGGACGCCTGCGCGACATCCCCCTGCGCGATCTCGCGCGGGCCGACGGCCGGGCCACCGGCCATGCGCTGCGCGTGGGCCCGCTGTACGCGAACTTCGCCCGCCAGCACGTCGACGACGCCGCCTTGGCCGCGCTGCTCGAAATGGCCGAAGCGGCCGGCGTGCCGGCGGCGCTCGACGCGCTGTTCGACGGCGCCGAGGTGAACGTGTCCGAACACCGGCCGGCGCTGCATGCGGCCCTGCGCGGCGACGCCGGCGGCAGCGACGTGGCGCGCTCGGCGCAGGCGCAGGCCCGCGACGCGCGCGCGCGGATGGAGACGCTGCACGCGGCGCTGGCCGCCAGCGACGTCACCGACATCGTCAGCGTCGGCATCGGCGGCTCCGACCTCGGGCCCCGCCTGGTGGCCGACGCGCTGCGTGATTTCCACGACGGGCGCTTCCGCATCCACTTCCTCGGCAACGTCGACGGCAGCGCGGCGCAGCACCTGCTGCGCACGCTCGATCCGGCGCGCACCGCGGCGGTGCTCGTGTCCAAGAGCTTCGGCACGCAGGAGACGCTGCTCAACGGCACGATCCTGCGCGACTGGCTCGGCGGCGGCGAACGCGTCCACGCCGTCAGCGCGAACGTCGCCAAGGCCGAGGCGTTCGGGGTGGCCCCCGAGCGCGTGCTGCCGATGTGGGACTGGGTCGGCGGCCGCTTCTCGCTGTGGTCGGCGGTGGGCTTCGCGGTGCAGCTGGCGATCGGCCCGCGCGGCTTCGATCGACTGCTGGCCGGCGCGGCCGGGCTCGACGCGCACGCGCGCGCGACGCCGCTGGCGTCGAACCTCGTCGTGCGCCACGCGCTGCACGCGGTGTGGAACCGCGTGGCGATGGCGGCGCCGTCCCAGGCGGTGCTGCCGTACGACGAGCGGCTGGCGCTGCTCCCCGCGTTCCTGCAGCAGCTGATGATGGAGAGCCTCGGCAAGTCGGTGCGCGTCGACGGCACGCCGGTCTCGACGCCGACGGTTCCGATCGTCTGGGGCGGTGCCGGCACCAGTTCGCAGCACAGTTTCTTCCAGGCGCTGCACCAGGGCACCGACCTCGTGCCGGTCGATTTCATCGGCGTGGCGAAGGCGGCGCACGCGTTCGACGACAACCACGACGCGCTGCTGGCGAATCTGCTCGCGCAGGCGCAGGCCCTCGCGGACGGCCACCGCGACGACGACCCGCACCGCAGTTACCCGGGCGGGCGCCCGTCGACACTGATGCTGCTCGACGAACTCACGCCCAATGCGCTCGGCGCGCTGCTGGCGCTCTACGAACACAGCGTCTACGTGCAGTCCGTGCTCTGGGGCATCAACGCGTTCGACCAGTGGGGCGTGGAACTGGGCAAGCGCCTCGCCGGCGAGCTGCTGCCCGCGGTGCGCGGCGAGGGGGCGGCGCCGGAGGATCCGGTGACGCGCGAGCTGTTGTCGGTGATCCGACGAAAATCCCCAGCGGCGTAAAGGCGGATATCCCCTATCCGCTTCAGCCCGGCTTCGGATGCTGTGCCAACGCCCAGGCGACGTGCTCGCGC
>CBIHMN010000019.1:0-14187 GCA_966211005.1 uncultured Arenimonas sp. | reverse complement strand
CAGGTTGCCGCCGCCGTCGAACGCCATCGCCTGGACGGACAGCCCGACTTCCTTCGCCGGGACGATGCCGACGATGCACGAGGCGGAAGCGCCGACCCGGCCGGCGACGGTGGTGATCAGGCCGGACCGGGTGATCCGCCGCACGACCCCGTCGAGCGCATCGCTCACGTAGACGTTGCCGGCGGCATCGACCGCCAGCGCCGTCGGACTGCGAAGCTTCGCGAACAGCGCGAGTCCGTCGACATCGCCCGCCAGCGTGCCGCCGCCGGCGAACGTGGTCAGCAGGCCGGTGTCGTCGATCCGCAGCACGCGGTCGTTGTCGATCACGTACCGGTTGGCGGTGCCGTCCAGCGCGATCGCCTTCGGCCAGCCCAGCCCGGACTCGACCGCCGGAGCGCCTTCGACCACCGTGCTGGTGCCGTCGCCGGCGACGGTGTCGATCAGTTCGTCGAAGTCGTCGGTGACGAGCGTGCCGGTGGCGGTACCGCGCACCACGGTCGCGCCGATCACGTCCGACAGGCTCACGGTGAAGGACTCGTCCGGTTCGGCGACGCTGTCGACCACGTGGCTGACCGTGAAGGACACGGACGACTCGCCGATCCCGATGTAGCGGTCGCGGATCGTCAGCGCGGTGTAGTCGGAACCGGCCGTCGCGGTGCCGTCGGCGGTGGCCGCGTCGAAACGCACGATGTCGGTCGCCGGACGGTCGAGCTGCACCGTGAACGTCATGATCCGGCTCGGGTAGGCCGATTCCAGGATCGTCACGTCGGCGATGCTCATCGACGGCAGCGCCGTGGCGGTCGGCGTCACTTCGTTGGACGGCTCGGATTCGTCGCCGGTGCCGAACTCGTTCATCGCGCGGACGACGAAGCGATAGGCCGTGCCGTTGCGCAGCCCGGTGACCCGGTGCGTTCCCGCCGTGGTGTACGCGTCGACGTCGGTGCCTTCACCGCCGACCGCCGAGACCACGTAGCCGGTGACATGACTGCCACCACTGTCGACCGGCGGCTGGAACGTGATGCTGGCTTCGCCGTCGCCGGCGGCGGCGATGCCGATGCGCGGCGCCCCGGGCAGGCCGAGCGGGCCGACACGACGCACTCCGGCACGCTGCGCCAGCACGAACTCGGCCGGCCCGACGGCGGCGACGTCGTAGGTGTTCACGAGGCGGCCGGACGTGGGCGACTGGCCGTCCGCGACCAGGGGCAGCGTCGAATCGCCGCCAGCCACCGTCGCGATCAGGCCGAAGCGGCTGATGCGGCGGACGCGACCGGTCGTCGACTCGACGAAATACAGGTTGCCCAGCGCGTCGATGTCGAGACCGATGGGGCGGTTCAGCGACGCCTGCAGCGCCGGGCCGCCGTCGCCGTCGGAGGCGTCGATGCCGTCGCCCGCGATCGTGCGGATGATGCCGTCGGCGTCGATGTGGCGGACGCGGTAGTTGAAGGTGTCGGTGAGGTAGAGCGTGCCGTCGGGAGCGACGGCGACATCGCCCGGACCGGACAGCGAAGCGTGGATCGCCGGACCGCCGTCGCCGCCGAACTGTGCGGACTCGTTCAGTCCGGCCACGGTGTCGAGGATGCCGGCCGGCGAGATGCTGCGGATGCGGCGTCCCGACGCGAAATAGAGGGTGCCGCCGGCATCGATGTCCATGCCGGTCACCGACTGCAGCTGCGCGTCGCGGGCCTGGCCACCGTCGCCGGCGCCGTACTCGCCGGGATCGGTGCCCCCGTTGCCGGCGTAGGTGGTGATCACGCCGTCGGAACCGACGCGGCGGATACGCCGCGACTCGCCGATGTAGAGGTGGCCCGCGTCGTCGAGTGCCACGCTCATCGGCGCATCGAGGGCCGCCGCGACCGCGAGGCCGCCGTCGCCGTCGTGACCACGGATGCCGCGGCCGGCGACGATCGTGACCACGCCTTCCGTGGAGATCCGCCGCACCACGTTCCCGACCATGTCGGCGACGTAGACGGCGCCGTCGCGGGGGTCGTGGGCGATGCCCCGGTGCTCGTCGCCGATGCCGCGCAGCAGCGAGCGGATCACCGTCGCGGTGTCGTCGTCGTTGATGATCGTCGCGGTGCCGGTGTCGTCGCTCGCGACGACGGAGACGAGGTTGGCGAGCACCAGGTCGAAGGTCTCGTCGGTCTCGACCGTGGTGTCGCCGTCGATCGCGACGGCGAACCGCATCGACGTGCCGCCGTACGGAAACACGGCCGTACCGGATTCCGCGTGGTAATCACTGCCGGCGCGGGCGCCGCCGTCGACGGTCGCGTAGTCGAAGCCGATCGTCTTCGCCACCGGTCGCAACGACGTGACGACGAATTCCGCGAACTGCGTGCCGTCGTCGCCCTCGACGATCTCGACGTCGCCGACCGACAGCGACGTGTCGTCATCGACGATCGTCACCGCCGCGCTGGCGGTGCCGACCTTGGCGCCGGCGACCTGCGTCGCGCGCACCGTGAACACCTCGTCGTCCTCCACCCGCAGGTCGCCGCGCACCGGCACCGTGAACACCGCACTGCGGCTGCCCGCCGGAATCGTCTGGGCCGGGCGGTCGACGGCGTCGTAGTCACTGCCGGCGATCGCGCTGCCGTCCGCCGTGGAGAAGCGGAACGTGACCGCGTTCACCGTCGGCACGCTCAGCGCCACTTCGAACGCGAGCGTGGTGGTGCCCGAATCGCCTTCGCCGACCGACTGGCCCGCGAGCGACAGCGTCGTGTCGTCGTTGCGGATCGTGCCGATCGCCGTCGCGTCGGCGAGCTTCACCGCGCCGGCGTTGGACAGCACGACCTCGAACGTCTCGTCCTCTTCGTCCGCGGTGTCGCCGCGCACCACGACGTCGAACGTGGCGCTGGTCTGGCCGGCGGCGATCGTCATCCCGGCGACGCTGCGCGCGGTGTAGTCGCTGCCGGCGCTGGCGCTGCCGTCGGCGGTCGCGGCGTCGAACGTCACCGCGCCCGAGGTGGCCTGGTTGAGGCGGACCGTGAAACGCAGGTTGCGCGTGCCGCTCGCGCCCTCGACGACTTCGGCGTCGTCGATGTAGAGCTTGGGCTGCACGGGCACGACGGTCGCGTAATACGCCGACACCGTCGGCGCCGCATTGGCGTGGCTGCGCGCGTTGTCCGCGTAATCGGCGATGCCGCACGGCTGGCCGGCGCAGTCGCTGATGCGCGGGTTGGACAGCCGCCCGACCTCGGCCTGCCCGGGGTCCGCGTAGCCCATGATCGACGAGAAGCCCGGTCCCCGGTGCCCGCGCGAATACGGGAAATGGCCACGGAACGCCTCGCCGTACGCATCGAGCGTGGCCTGGTCGTGGCTCGACCCCATGTTGTGGCCGATCTCGTGCGTGAACGTGTAGACCGGGCACGAATGCCCTTCGACCACGGCGCCGTAGGCGCGCGTGCGGTCGAACGCACCGCCGTCGAAGCCGCCCACATTGGCGATGCCGCAGGTGCCGTTGAACGCGGTTTCGTCGATGTCGCGGAGGATCGTGACCAGGTCCGCGCCGTACTGCACGCGGATCGGATCGACCACGCTCTTGAGCGGGGTGCCGGCCGGGTTGGCGAGATCGGAAAGCGCCTGCTCGATCAGCTTGTAGCCGGTGTAGTCGACCAGGCGGCTGTGGACGATGCGCAGCTCCATGTCCGAACCGCTGTCGCGGTAAGCCTGGTTCGACAGGTCCTCCAGGTGCATCAGCCGCGTGTTCACCGCCGCTTCGGAACCGAAACGCGTGACCACGCCGGGCGAATACACCACCAGCACGTCGACGAGCGGCACCACGCCGGCCTGCGGGTGGAGCACGAACTCCGGACGCCCGTCGCTCTTCGGAACCGCGGCGCCCGGCAGCACGACGGCGTCGCTTCGCGCCGGCGCGCCGAGCACGCCGCCTTCGGCGAGGAACGCCGCGCCGCCGCGCATCGTCAGCTGCAGCGCCGGTCCGGTCGATTGGGGGATCACTCCGAAAACCGCGTCGGGACCGACGGTGACGACCACGCGCTGCGGCCCGGTGGCCGTCTCGACCGTTCCGATCCAGGTGCGCACCCCGCCGTCGTGGACGACGCCGCGCTCGTGGCGGGCGAGTACGGGGCGGCCGCCGGTGCCCGGCAGCGCCAGCATCTGGCCGGGACGGGCCGCTTCGAAGATGCGCGGGTCGACGCGGACCGCATGCAGGGTCTGTTCGCCCGCGGCGAGCTGCCGCTTCATCGGCTCGGCGACGATGCCGGCGGGCGGGAAGGTGATGTCGGCGGATGCCGTCGTGGACAGGGCGAGCAACAGGCCCGCGAGCAACCCTTTGGCGACACCCATGCTGCACTTCCCCCTGTCCGGACGACCCGCACCCCGCCGTCGACCCTCGGCGCGGGCCGGGGAAATCGACATGTATCGGGGGGCGGGCCGTATCCTCGCGGAAACGGGAGGGCCACGCAACCGTTTTCAGGGCGAATTTCGCCGGGCGCGTCCGGGGTTCCCGGAGCGGCGCCCGGCACGCGCCGGGACGGGTGTCAGGGCGCGCAGCCCTGGGTCGCGCCCGGGCCGCCGAGCGGCTGCACGTCGTCTTCCTGCGACCACGTGCCGTCGACATCGCCCGAGAACAGGCCGGCGGCGGCCATGAACTCGAGGGTCGGCACGTCGTCGAAGCCGCGGCCGAACACGCCGATCGTGTCGCGCTCCGGATCGCCCGCGCGCTCGCACAGCGGGCAGAAGCCGCGCAGCTGTTCGAGGTCGATCAGTTCGTCCGCGCCGCCGAACGACCCGCGTTCGGCGGTGATGAATCGCGGCACGCCCAGCGCGTCGTAGACGAAGGCCGCGTAGTACTCGTAGTCGGGGAACAGCTGCACGCTGTAGCCGGTGCCGGCGTGGTCGGGGTCGAACCACGTGGAACTGGCGTCGACGACGTCGCCGTCGAGCGTCGGGCAGCCGCGACCCAGCGACTCGAAGGTTTCCGACCCCGCCTCGCCGTCGATCTCGTAGCTCCACGCGAAACGGTCCGGCCCGACCGGCGTCAGCACCACCCGCCCGACCTGCACCAGTTCGCGGCTGTCGCCATCCCACGCGGCCCGCAGCAGCGGGCTGGACCAGACGCCGGTGACGCCGGGCGCCGGCGCCTGCAGGTAGTACCAGGTCGGCGTGCGGTCCTGGAAATAGGTGTACCAGAGCCCCGTCCACTGCTCGGCCGCCGGGTACAGGAAGACGCCGTGGCCGCTGCGGTCCGGGTTGAAGTAGCTGCCCGGTCGCACCGCGGGGGCTTCGGCCGTGACGAACGCCTGCGCGGTGACCAGCGCCGCCGTGTCGTCGGCATTGCTGATCCGCACGAACCACCGGCCCGCCGTGAGCGCGTCGCCGGTGAGGACGACGGTCTCGAAGCCGGTCGGCCCGGCGGACGACGCCGTCGCCTCCGCGGCCAGCGGCGACACGCCGACATCGGGCTCGGTGTCCCCGCTCGCCGGCGCGAGATAGAGATTCATGTCGGCGGACGAATTGATCACCACGCGCAGTTCCGTGGCCCCGGCGGGCACGTCGACGAACAACCGGTCGTGGTCGGTGCCGGATGCGAGCGAGAGCGCCAGCGGCGACAGGCCCAGCAGCGTCGCCGGCGCGACGTTCGCGGTCCGGTCGACACGAACGGGGAACAGGCCGGTCTCGACGCCTTCGCTCACGACGCGCACGTAGCCGACGCGCGCCTCGCCGGCCGTGGTGGTGGCATCACCCCACGCGACCCGGACCGGGAACTCGACCAGCGCGGGCACGTCGCCCGGACCGGTCGCGACCAGCGAGCCGTCGGACAGGTCGTCCAGTGATACCTCGAATGCCTCGACGCGCGCGGACTGCGCCTCGGCGGCGCGGTTGTGCACCCACGCCCACCAGCGCACCGGCGTCGTGCCCGGATGGGTGATCGCCAGTTCGCAGCGCTCGACGGCGGTGGACATCGCGGCGGTGCACTGCAGCTCGCCGGGGTCCGGCAGCCCGTCGCCGTTCGCGTCGACGCCGAGATACAGGTCGACGTCGCCGGTTTCGCCGCCGGCGTCGACCAGCACCCGCCAGCGCTTCGGCAGACCGTCGGCGGGCGCCGGCAGCGTGCGCACGACCAGCGCCATGCCGTCGCCGTCCCACGGTTCTTCCGGCGTCGCGTCCACGGCCAGCGCCGGCGTTTCGATCCAGGGCGCCGCGAGCGGGGTCGTGCGGAAGACCACGTCCGGAAGGTCGCGAAGGCGAGCGAGCGTGACGTCCTCGAATCCGGTGCCGGTCGGCGAATCGATCGCGACGTCGACGTGGGGGCGCACCGTCAGGTTCAGCTGCGCCTCGGCGCAGGGGCCGGTGTCTTCCTCGCAGATCTGGTACGAGAGCACGTCCTCGCCGCCGAAGTCGGCGGGCGGCGCGTAGACGATGCGGTCGTCGCCGGCGTCGGCGGTGCCGCGGGTGTCCACCACCGCCTCGCCGGTCGGCGGCGAGGAGACGCGCAACTCGCCGCCGTCGACCGCGCCGGCATCGAACACGTCGTTCGCCAGCACGTCGATCGTGACGGGGCCACCGTTCTCGGCGACGACCACCCGGTCGTCGCGGGCGACCGGCGCGGCGAAGGCATTCGCGGCCGACAGCACGAGGACGAGCGCGGCGACGCCGGAACGGCGCGTCGGGCTGGGACGGGAACATGGACGCTTCATCAGTTTTCCCCGAGGCAGGCGCCGGACGGCGCGTGAGGTCCGCGAATCTCGCCCGGTCCGGGGTGACGGCGGCGTCGATTTCCCCGACCAGGCTGGCATGACCGGAATCGCCCAGAGATGAAACGTCCTTCGACCATCGTAGGGGCCGGCCTCGCCGGCGCCCTGCTCGCCACCCTGCTCGCCCGCCGCGGGGTCGCCGTCGAGGTGTTCGAGAAGCGGGGCGACCCGCGGCGCCGCGGTTACGAGGGCGGCCGTTCGATCAACCTCGCGCTGGCCGAGCGGGGGCTGCACGCCCTGCGGCTCGCCGGCCTGCAGGAGGCGGTGATGGCCCAGGCGGTGATGATGCGCGGCCGGATGGTCCACGCCGCCGACGGCGGGCCACCGGCGCTGCAGCGGTACGGCCGCGACGACAGCGAAGTGATCTGGTCGGTGCATCGCGGCCGGCTGAACATGGCGATGCTCGACGCGGCCGAAGCGGCCGGCGCGACGCTGCATTTCGACGCCCGGCTCGACACGGTGGACTTCGACGCACGCACCGCCCGCTTCGTCGACGACCGCGACGGGCGCGCGACGACGCGCCCGTTCGAGGCGCTGCTCGGCTGCGACGGTGCCGGGTCCGGGTTGCGCGCGGCGATGGCGCCGCACGTCGCGCTCGACGAAGCGTTCGAACCGCTCGGCCACGGCTACAAGGAACTGGAGATCCCGCCGGCACCCGACGGCGGCTTCCGCATCGAACCCAACGCACTGCATATCTGGCCGCGCGGCGGCTACATGTGCATCGCGCTCCCGAACACCGAGCGCACGTTCACCGTCACGCTGTTCCTGCCGCAGGAAGGATCGCCGTCGTTCGCGACACTGCCGGACGTCGCCGCCGCACGCGCGTTCTTCGCGCGCGATTTCGGCGACGCCCTCGCATTGATTCCCGACTTCGATGCCGACTGGGCCGCGCACCCGGTCGGGCAGCTCGGCACGCTGCGGCTGCGCCGCTGGCATCTGGACGGTCGCGCCTTGCTGCTCGGCGACGCCGCGCACGCGATGGTGCCGTTCCACGGCCAGGGCATGAACTGCGCGTTCGAGGACGCGGTGGCGCTCGACCGGCACCTCGCCGACGGCGCCGACTTCGCCGCCGCGTTCGCCGCGTTCGAGGCCGAGCGGCGGCCGAACGCCGAGGCGATCCAGGCGATGGCGCTGGAGAACTACGTCGAGATGCGCGACCAGGTCGACGATGCCGGCTGGCTGCTGCAGCGCGCGCTCGAACGCGTGCTCGCCGAGCGCCACCCGGGCGTGTTCGTGCCGCGCTATTCGATGGTCAGTTTCACGCGCGTGCCGTACGCCACCGCGCTCGACCGCGGCCGCGTGCAGCGCGCGCTGCTCGTGGAAGCCACCCGCGGCTGCGATGCGCTGGCGCAGGTCGACCTGGACGCGGTGGACGCACGCGTGCGCGAGCGGCTGGCGCCGCTGCCGGCGGGCTGACGCCGCGCATGGCCGACAGCTTCCTCTGGTACGACCTGGAGACGTTCGGCAGCGATCCGCGACGGACGCGCATCGCGCAGTTCGCCGCGATCCGCACCGACGCGGACCTGCGCGAGACCGGCGAACCGGTCAGCCTGTTCTGCCGGCCGGCCGACGACCTGCTGCCGTCGCCGGGTGCGACGCTGGTCACCGGCATCACGCCGCAGCGCGCGGTCGCCGACGGGCTCCGCGAGGCGGAATTCGTCGGCCGCATCGCCGACGAGCTGTCGCACCCCGGCACCTGCGCCGCCGGCTGGAACTCGCTGCGCTTCGACGACGAGTTCGTGCGCTACGCGCTCTACCGCTGTTTCCACGACCCGTACGAACGCGAGTGGAAGCACGGCAATTCGCGCTGGGACCTGCTCGACGTGTTCCGGCTGGCGCGGGCGCTGCGCCCCGACGGGATCGAATGGCCGCTGCGCGAGGACGGCGCCCCGAGCTTCCGCCTCGAACACCTCGCGGCCGCCAACGGCGTGCGCGAGGGCGATGCGCACGAGGCGCTGTCGGACGTGCGCGCGCTGCTCGGGCTCGCGCGGAAATTACGGGCCGCGCAGCCGCGGCTGTGGGACTACGCGTTCGCGCTCCGGCGCAAGGCCGCCGCGGCGGCGCTGGTCGACGTGGCGGCGATGACGCCGCTGCTGCATGTTTCGTCGCGCTACCCGGCGGCGCGGCACTGCGCGGCGCTGGTCGTGCCGATCGCGCGGCATCCGCGGATCGAATCGCGCGTGATCGTCTGCAGCCTCGATCAGGACCCCCGCGCCTGGCTGCACCTCGATGCCGACGCGATCGCCGACCGGCTCTACACGCCCGCCGCCGACCTGCCGGACGGCGAGCTTCGCGTGCCGCTGAAGGAAGTGCACCTGAACAAGGCACCGGTGCTGCTGCCGCTCGCGCATCTGCGCGGCGAGGACTGGCGACGGCTCGGCATCGACGCCGGGCAGGCGCTCGCGTGGGTCGACGTGCTGCGCGCGGCGCCCGGCCTCGCCGAAACCGTGCGGCGCGTGTACGCGCGGGAGGCGGCGCGGGCGCCGTCGGATCCGGACGCGGCGCTGTACGACGGCTTCGCGTCCGACGCCGACCGCCGGCTGTTCCCGCAGGTGCGCGGTTCGCCGCCGGGCGACCTCGCCGCGTACGGGCCGCGGTTCGACGACCCGCGTTTCGCGGAGCTGCTGTTCCGCTACCGCGCGCGCAACTGGCCGGACACGCTCGACGCCGGCGAGCGCGACCGCTGGGACGACTACCGCCGGCGGCGGCTCGCCCCCGGCAGCGGGCTGTCGGAACACGACCTCGACGGCTACCCGGCGGAGATCGACGCCCTGCGCGCGGTCACGGCGCCCGGGCCGAAACAGGCGTGGCTCGACGCGCTCGACGCGTGGGGCCGCGACGTCGCGCGGTCGCTCGCATGAGCGCGTACTTCACCGAGGCGACGTTCCGCTTCCTGCGCGGCCTGGCACGGCACAACGAGCGCGAGTGGTTCAACGCGCACAAGGCCGACCACGAGGCGTCGCTGAAGCAGCCGTTCCTGCGGCTGATCGCCGACCTGCAGCCGGACGTCGCCACGATCAGCCCGCATTACCGCGCCGACCCGCGGCCCGTCGGCGGTTCGCTGTTCCGCATCCACCGCGACACGCGCTTCGCGAACGACAAGACGCCGTACAAGACGTGGTCGGGCGCGCGCATCTTCCACGAGCGCGCCAAGCAGGTCGCGGCGCCGTCGTTCTACCTGCACGTGCAGCCCGGCGCCTGCTTCGTCGGTGCCGGCCTGTGGCACCCCGAGGCCGACACGCAGCGGCGCGTGCGCGCGTTCCTGCTCGACAACCCGAGCGGGTGGAAGGCGGTGACGCGCGCGCCGGCGTTCCGCCGGGCGTTCGCGCTGGGCGGCGAATCGCTGGTGCGGCCGCCACGCGGCTACCCCGCCGACCATGAGCTGATCGACGATCTCAAGCGCAAGAGTTTCGCCGCCGTCGCGCCGCTGGACGACGCGACCGTGCTCGGGCCGCGGCTGCGCGCGACCGTCGCGTCGCGATTCCGCGGGCTCGCGCCGCTCGTCGACTACCTCTGCGCGGCGCTCGACCTCGAGTTCTGACGGCCGCCGGCATGGACGCCCGCCTGCGCTGGTTCTCGCTGTACTACTTCGCCTACTACGCCGCGCTCGGCGCCTACACGCCGTACGTCGGGCGCTGGGTCGACGCGCTCGGCCACGGCGGCTATGTCGTCGGCGGCATGCTCGGGCTGTGGTACGGCACGCGCATCGTGGCGCCGCCGGCGTGGGCGGCGCTGACCGGCCGCAGCGCGCGGCCGGGGTACTGGTTCGTCGCCGGGAGCGTGGCCGCCGCGGTGCTGTTCGCCTGTTTCGTGTTCACCCGCGAGGCGTGGCCGCTGCTGGCGGTCATGGCGGTGTTCGGGCTGTTCTACAACGCGGTGATGCCGCAGTTCGAGGCGATGTCGCTGGCGGCGCTCGGACCGCGGCCGCAGCGCTACGGTCGCCTGCGGGTCTGGGGATCGGTCGGCTTCCTGCTGGTCGCCGGCAGCTACGGGGCGCTGCTCGACCGCTTCGGCGGCACCGCGTTCCCGCTGCTGGCGCTGCCGTTGTTCGCCGCGATGGCGCTGTGCGCTTGGCCGCATCGCCACGACCGGCCGCCGCCGGCGCCCGTCGCCGGCGACGCGGGCCACCTGTGGCGTCGACCGGGCGTGCGCCGCTTCCTGCTGGTCGCGCTGCTGATGCAGGTGGGCTTCGGCCCGTTCTACGTGTTCTACACGCTGCACCTGCAGGCGGCGGGTCACTCGGGCGCGGTCGTCGGCGCGCTGTGGGCGTTGGGCGTCGTCATCGAGATCGCGCTGTTCTGGCAGGCGCCGCGGCTGATCGACCGCTTCGGCGCGGCATCGCTGCTGCAGCTGTGCGTCGCCGCGACGATCGGGCGCTGGCTGGTGGTGGCGTGGTTCCCGCAATCGCTGCCGCTGATGGCGCTGGCGCAGGTGACCCATGCGCTCGGCTTCGCGATGTTCCACGCGTGCTGCATGCGGTTGATGGCCGACTATTTCCCGGGCGGCCGCGCGGCCGCCGGCCAGAGCCTGCTGTACGGCTTCAGCGGGGGCGTCGGCGGCGTGATCGGTGCGGCGATGGCGGCGCTGGCGTGGGAACGTTCCGGCGGCGCACTGGCGTTCACGCTCGGCGCGGCGGCGGCGGCCGTCGCGTACGTGATCTACGCGATGCGTCGCAGGAATTGAGATGCGCGCGTCGTAGCGTTGCCCACCGGTTATGCACAGGCTTATGCCTGTCGGGCCCTCGGAGGGATCGCTACGATGTCCGACCCGAATCCGCTGTCGCCCTTCGCGCCGCGCACCTCCAAGGCATCCATGCCCGCATCCCGTTCCGAATTCCAGCGCACCGAAGCGAAGATCGACGCCCTCCGCGTTCCGCCGCAGTCGGCCGAGGCCGAGCAGGCGGTCATCGGCGGCCTGATGCTCGCCCCCGACGCGATCGACCGCGTCGGCGACCTGCTCACCGACAACGACTTCTACCGTCGTGACCACCGGCTGATCTGGCGCGCGATCCGCGAGCTCAGCGAGAAGAACCGCCCCTTCGACGCCGTCACGCTCGGCGAGTGGTTCGATGCGAACGGGCTGTCCGAGCAGATCGGCGGCACCGGCTATCTGGTCGAGCTCGCGTCGAGCACGCCGTCGGCCGCGAACATCCGCGCGTACGCCGAGATCGTCCGCGAGAAGGCCGTGCTGCGGCAGCTGATCGAGGCCGGCACCGAGATCGTCAACGACGGCTTCCAGCCCGAAGGCCGCGACAGCCAGGAAGTGCTGTCCGCCGCCGAGCAGAAGGTGTTCAAGATCGCCGAGCAGGGCCGGCGCGGGCGCGCCGATTTCGTGTCGCTGCGCGAAGCGATGAAGGACGCGTTCCAGATCCTGCAGGAACGCTACGAAAACCAGGGCACCGTCACCGGGCTGCCGACCGGCTTCACCGACCTCGACGAGATGACCGCCGGCCTGCAGCCGAGCGACCTGATCATCCTCGCGGCGCGTCCGGCGATGGGCAAGACGACGCTCGCGCTGAACATCGCCGAATTCGGCGCGCTGAAGACGAAGAAGGCCGTCGCGGTGTATTCGATGGAAATGTCGTCGTCGCAGCTGGCGTTCCGCCTGATCTCGTCGATCGGCCGCGTCAACGCCACCCGCCTGCGCACCGGCCAGCTCGAGGACGAGGACTGGTCGCGCGTGAACATGGCGATCAAGATGCTGTCGGAAGTGAAGATCTTCATCGACGACACGCCGGCGCTGTCGCCGGACGTGCTGCGCAGCAAGGCGCGCCGCATCAAGCGCGAACACGACCTCGGCCTGATCGTCATCGACTACGTGCAGCTGATGCAGGTGCCCGGCAGCAGCGAGAACCGCGCGACCGAGATCTCCGAGATCTCGCGCTCGCTCAAGGCGCTGGCCAAGGAGCTCAACGTGCCGGTCGTCGCGCTGTCGCAGCTCAACCGCTCGCTGGAATCGCGCACCGACAAGCGCCCGGTGATGTCCGACCTGCGCGAATCCGGCGCGATCGAGCAGGACGCCGACATCATCATGTTCATCTACCGCGACGAGTACTACCACAAGGATTCGCAGGACAAGGGCCTGGCCGAAGTCATCATCGGCAAGCAGCGAAACGGGCCCACCGGCACGGTCAAGCTCAAGTTCTTCGGCGAATACACCCGCTTCGACAATCTCGCCCGCGATTCCGTCGGTTCGTTCGAATAGCTCCGGGGTTCCGCGGGTGGTCGACCGCCGTGGTGGCGGTCCGGATAAGCGCGATGCGTGTGGTCGCCTCCCGGGGACGCCCGCAAGTACGTCCATGTAGGGCTCACATGGACGTGCTTGTGGGCGTCCCCGGTCAGGGAACCCTCGCGTCGAGCCCGCTCGCGAGAGTCTCGTCCGGCGTCACGCAACGCGCGGCGCAAAAAGAACGGGCGCCCGAAGGCGCCCGTCCGGAACAGCATGCCGCGAAGATCAGGCGTCGGCTTCGACGATGACCTTGACGGTGGTGTGGACGTCGGCGTGCAGGCGCACCTCGATGTCGAACTCGCCGGTGCGGCGCAGCGGGCCTTCGCCGAGCGAAACCTCGTTCTTCTCGAGCGGGAAGCCGGCGGCGGTGAACGCCTCGGCGATGTCGCGCGGGCCGACCGAGCCGAACAGCTTGCCTTCGGTGGACGCGTTGGCCTTGATCGTGACCGTGGCGCCGTCGAGCTTTTCCTTGCGGGCCTCGGCGTCGGCGTGGATCGCGTTGGCCTTGGCCTCGTACTCGGCGCGCTTGGCCTCGAACGCGGCGATGTTGTCGGCGGTGGCCGGCACGGCCTTGCCGTACGGGATCAGGTAGTTGCGCCCGAAGCCCGGCTTGACGTTGACCTTGTCGCCGAGGCCGCCGAGGTTGACGACCTTCTGCAGGAGGATCAGTTGCATTTTCGTTGCTCCTTGACGTTAGCGGCGCGCGTGGCGCCGCAACGGGTGCTGTCCGTAAGGATCAGTTCTGGTGGTTGTCGGTGTACGGGATCAGGGCGAGCTCGCGGGCGCGCTTGATCGCGGTCTGCAGCTGGCGCTGGTACTTCGACTTGGTGCCGGTGATGCGGCTCGGGACGATCTTGCCGTTCTCGGTGAGGTACTGGCGCAGCGTGTTGAGATCCTTGTAGTCGATCTCCTTGACGCCCTCGGCCGTGAACTTGCAGAACTTGCGGCGGCGGAAGAACTTGCTCATGTCGGTCTCCTGGTCCCGGAATCAGGCGGCGTCGTCGGCGGAAGCGGCAGCCGGCGCGTTGCCGGTGCTTTCGTCGTCGTCGCGGCGCGGGCGGCGGTCGGTCTTCTCGTCCTTGCTCTTCATGATCAGCGACTGCTCGGTGACGGCTTCGTCCCGGGCGATGACCATGTGGCGCAGGACCGCGTCGTTGAAGCGGAACCCGTCGACGAGCTCGGTCAGCGCCTTCTGCGTGCACTCGATGTTGAGCAGCACGTAGTGGGCCTTGACGAGGTTGTCGAT
>CBIHMN010000018.1:0-14372 GCA_966211005.1 uncultured Arenimonas sp. | reverse complement strand
GCCGCCGTATCATCGGCGCCGAACGCGGGTGTAGTTCAATGGTAGAACTGCAGCTTCCCAAGCTGCTAGCGTGGGTTCGATTCCCATCACCCGCTCCACTTCCGCCGCGGCACCGCCGCGTGCCGGCCCCGGGTCCGTCGGAGGAACGATGCCGCTGACCACGCTGGGCTGGCGGGAGTGGCTGACGCTGCCCGACCTGGGCATCGCGCTGATCCGCGCCAAGGTCGACACCGGCGCGCGTTCCTCGGCGCTGCACGTGCGCTCCCACGACACCTTCCACCGCGGCGACACCGAATTCGTCCGGTTCGTCGTCGACACGGGCGTCGAGGGCGACGACGCGGTGCCGGCCGAGGCGCCGGTGCTGGACCGCCGGCACGTCACCGATTCCGGCGGGCATCGCACCGAGCGGGTGTTCATCCGCACGCGGGTTCGGCTGGCGGGCGTGGACTGGGTCGCCGACGTGAACCTTGCACACCGCACCAACATGCTTTTCCCGATGCTGCTCGGGCGCACGGCGCTGGCGGGACGGTTCGTGGTGGATCCGGCGGCTTCGTTCGTCTTCGGCGATCCGCCGGCTTCCTGATCGGGGTGGGCGGATAGGGTTTTTCGCGGCTGAAGCCGCTCCTACGGGTCTTTCATGAAAATCGCGATTCTTTCCCGCAACGCGAAGCTGTATTCGACCCAGCGGCTGGTGGAGGCGGCGCGCGCGCGCGGGCACACCGTGCGGGTGCTCGACCCGCTGCGCTGCTACATGTCCATCGCGCCCGGCAGGTTCCAGATGCGCTACAAGGGCCGCGAGCTGTCGGGATGCGACGCGGTCATCCCGCGCATCGGCGCGTCGGTCACGTTCTACGGCACGGCGGTGCTGCGCCAGTTCGAGCTGATGGGCGCGTACAGCCCGAACGGGTCCGACGCGATCCTGCGCGCCCGCGACAAGCTGCGCTGCCACCAGATGCTCGCCGGCGAAGGCCTCGGCCTGCCGCTCACGGTGTTCGGCGACAACCCCGACGACACCACCGACCTGCTCGGGATGCTGGGCAAGCCGCCGCACGTGATCAAGCTCAACGAAGGCACGCAGGGCACGGGCGTGATCCTCGCGTCCGACCCCGGGTCGTCGCGCAGCGTCATCGAAGCCTTCCGCGGCCTGTACGCGAATTTCCTCGTGCAGGAATTCGTCGCCGAGGCGAAGGGCGCGGACCTGCGCTGCTTCGTCGTCGGCGAGCGCGTGGTCGCGGCGATGCGCCGGCAGGCGGCGGCGGGCGAATTCCGCTCCAACCTGCACCGGGGAGGGCGGGCGAGCGCCGTGAAGCTGACTCCCGTCGAAATCGAAACCGCACTGAAGGCCGCCCGCACGATGGGCCTCGATGTTGCAGGCGTGGATCTGGTCCGGTCCCGGCGGGGCCCATTGGTGCTGGAAGTGAACTCCAGCCCGGGCCTCGAAGGGATCGAAAGCGCTACCGGTGTCGACGTCGCCGGGGAAATCGTGGACTTCGTTGCAGCACGCGCATTGATGGCCGCCGGCGTGAAGAAACCGGCCGCCGGACGGGGCCGCCGCCGTGGACAATCCTTAACCGTCGGCGGGGTCTGATTTAACGACTCTTTAAGACCTCCCGGCCTAGGCTTGCCGGGCCGTCAGACCCAAGGTCAACTCCTCGTCAGAGCTCCACCGGCGGAACGCGGCAAATCGGGGCAGTAAGCAACCCTTCGGCCCGGGAAGGGCGCTTCGGCGTCTCCCGGGCCTTTCTTTTGCCATGGCATAGGTCATATGCCATGGGCGCCGATCCTCTGGCATGATCGGGCCGTAACCGTTTACCCAACAAGGACACTCCCATGATCCGCGCCACCGTGTTCGCCGTTCTCCTCGTTTCCGCTTCCGCCGCCTGGGCGAACCAGGAGCAGCCGAAGGTCGCGCTCGCCGAAGGCGATTTCGCCGCACAGCGCGCCCAGATCGAACAGGATCTCGCCGACGGCAAGACCTACGTCGAAATCAGCCGCGAAGACCGCTCCAAGGTCCGCGAGTCGCTCGCCCGCATCAGCGGCGCGCTCGAAGGCGTCGAATCGATCGACGCGCTGTCCGACGAAGCCAAGGCCCGCGTGTTCAACGACCAGGAACAGATCAACCAGATCCTGACGATGGCCGAAGCCGACAGCCGCCTCGTGTGCTCCAGCGAAGCCAAGACCGGCAGCCGCCGCAAGGTCACCACCTGCGAAACGGTCGCCGAGCGCAATCGCCGCCGCGAGCTCGACCAGGAAAACATGCGCGACATGCAGAAGGGCCGTATGCCGCTTCGGCAGTAATCCATGCGCATTCTGGTCGTCGAGGACAATCGCGACATCGCCGCCAACCTCGGGGACTACCTCGAGGACCGTGGACACACGGTCGACTACGCCGCCGACGGCGTGACCGGCCTGCACCTGGCGGTGGTGAACGATTTCGACGCGATCGTCCTCGACCTCAACCTTCCGGGCATGGACGGCCTGGAGGTCTGCCGCAAGCTGCGGCAGGAAGGACGCAAGCAGACGCCGGTACTGATGCTCACGGCCCGCGATTCCCTCGAGAACAAGCTCGAGGGTTTCGACTCCGGTGCCGACGATTACCTCGTCAAGCCGTTCGCGCTGCAGGAAGTGGAAGCCCGGCTCGCCGTTTTGTCGCGTCGCGGCAAGGCGGCGCAGCCGCGCGTGCTCGGGGTCGCCGACCTCGAGTACAACCTCGACACGCTCGAGGTACGCCGCGGCGGCAAGCTGCTGCAGCTCAATCCGACGGCACTGAAGATCCTGCAGTCGCTGATGGAATCCTCGCCGTCGGTGGTGACGCGACAGGAACTGGAAACGCGCGTCTGGGGCGAGGAACTGCCCGATTCCGACAGCCTGCGCGTGCACATCCACGGCCTGCGTGCCGCCGTCGACAAGCCGTTCGACAAGGCGCTGATCCAGACGCGCCACGGCATCGGTTACCGGATCGCCGACCCCGAAGCGGCCTGATCCCATGCGTTACCGGCGGCGGCTGCGCAGCCGAATCATCCTGTCGTTCCTGCTGCTGGGCCTCGGCCTGACCGGCCTGTTCGCGGCCGCGACGGTCGTCCTGCGCGAACGGCTGGAAGACCAGCTGATCGGCGAAGCGCTGATGGAGAACGTCGACGACTACGCCGACCAGTTCTACCGCGACCCGGAGAACCCGCTGGTCGAATTCGAGAAGATCAAGGGCAGCGTCTACAGCGAGCGCCGCTTCGGCAACGTGCCGTTCGCGTGGCAGGACCTGCCCGACGGCGTGCACGAGCTCACCGAGACCGACGCGCGCGGCCGCGCCCGCGCCTACAAACTCGCGGTGAAGAAGGACGCCGACTACTGGTTCTTCCTCAGCTACGACATCGCGCAGGAGCGCGCGAGCCAGCAGCAGCTGATGTACGCGCTGATCGGCGTGGTGTTCGTGTTCTCGATCCTCTCGCTGCTGATCGGCATCTGGTCGAGCAAACGGGTGATCAGTCCCGTGACCGACCTGGCGCGGCGCGTCGAGACGCTGGCCAGCGACGCGCGACCGGCGAAACTGGCGCCGCATTTCGCCGAGGACGAAGTGGGGCAGCTGGCCGCCGCGCTCGACGACTACGCGTCGCGGATGACCGATCTCGTCAAGCGCGACCGCGAATTCAACTCCGACGTGAGCCACGAACTGCGCACGCCGCTGGCGGTGATCCGCGGCGCCACCGAGCTGGTGCTCGCCAACCCCGACCTGCCCGAAAAGATGCGACTGCGGCTGCTGCGCATCGACCGCGCCGCGAAACAGTGCACCGACCTCACGACCGCGCTGCTGATGCTGTCGCGCGAGGAGCGCGGCACCGGCCACACCCCGCTGCTGAAGCTGGCCGGCGAACTCGCCGAAGCGGCACGCACGCAGCTCGACCGCAAGCCGGTGCAGGTGGTCGTCGAAGGCGACCCCGAAGCCACCGCCGAAGCGCCCGAAGCCGTGGTCGCGGTCGCGCTCGGCAACCTGATCGGCAATGCGTGCAAGTACACCGCCGAAGGCGAGGTGCGCGTCATCGTCGAAGCCGGCCAGGTGCGCGTCGAAGACACCGGCCCGGGGCTGAGCGAGGAAGACGCGGCGCGGCTGTTCGAACGCGGCTACCGCGGCAGCGGCGCCGGCGGCACCGTCGGCGGCGGCATCGGCCTGTCGATCGTGCGGCGGCTGTGCGAGCTGTACGGATGGCAGGTGGGAATCGCGCCGCGGCCGGAGCGCGGCGCGGTGGCGACACTGCAGTTCGACAGACAGTAGCGCGTAGACCCCCGTCGAGGAGAACCGATGCGCCTTCGCCGCTTCGTCCTGGCCCTCGCCGCGCTCGGCACGCTCGTGTCCGGCACGCTTTTCGCGATGACGTGGACGCATCCGTTGCTGCTGGAGCAGGGCCTGCGGGAGGTCGCGCGGGTCGAGGTCGAGCGGCGGATCGGCGCGCGCGTCGACGCGCTGGGTGACAGCCGGGTCGCCGGATTCGCGCGCGGTGCCCTCGCGAAGGTCGACGCCGACCTCGTGCGTCGCGAGGACGAACTGCGCCATGCCGTGCCGGGGCTGGTCGCGAAGACGGTCACCGACATGACGGATGCGGACTGCGAATGCCGGCGTCGGCTCGCCGCGGCGGTCGTCGCGTCCGCCGAGGCCGACATCGGCCGGCTGACGAACGCCCGGGACCGGCTGGTGGAAGTGATCGAACACACCTACGCCGTGGTGCGGGCGGGCCTGCTCCGCGACGCGCGGATCGTGCTCGGCACGAACGCCGTCGCGTTCCTCGCGATCGGCCTGCTGGCGCTGGCGAAACCGCGCGGCGGACCGCATCTGCTGATCCCGACCGCCGCGGTGCTGCTCGCCGTGGCGATCACGCTCTACGGCTATCTGTTCAACCAGGACTGGCTGCACACGCTGGTGTACGGCGATTTCACCGGCTTCGCGTACGTCGCCTGGTTCGCGGTGGTCGCCGGCGCGCTGCTCGACATCGGCCTCAACAAGGGCCGCGTGTGCGTGCGACTCCTGAATCTCCTGATGGATGCGCTGGGCGTCGCCGTCACCCTGTTGCCGTGCTGAGCCCGGCGGCTTCGAGCGTGTGTACTCGACGCGGAAACCTCACACGACGGTAAGCCACCCCTCGGGCGCATCGCCCCGGCCTTCGACGAGATCGAAGAACAGTTCCTGCAACCGGCGCGTCAACGCGCCCGGCTTGCCGGCGCCCACTTGCCGGCCGTCGACGCTGCGGATCGGCGTGATCTCGGCCGCGGTGCCGCACATGAACAGCTCGTCGCACAGGTACAGGTATTCGCGTGGCAGGTCGCGTTCGATCACGTCGATGCCGTGCCGCCGCGCGAGGTGGATGATCGTGTCGCGCGTGATGCCGTTGAGCAGCGCGGCGCTGATCGGCGAGGTGTGCAGCGCGCCGTCGAACACGAGGAACAGGTTTTCGCCGGCGCCTTCGCTCAGCAGGCCGGTGGACGCGAGCGCGATGCCTTCGCCGAAGCCGAGGCGCCGCGCCTCGCGCGCGACCAGCTGGCCGGACAGGTAATTGCCGCCCGCCTTCGCGCCGGCGGGGATCGTGTTCGGCGCGAAGCGCTGCCAGCTCGACACGCAGGCGTCGATGCCGGCTTCGAGCACGTCCGGGCCGAGGTACGGCCCCATCGCCCACGCGGCGATCGCGACGTCGACCGGCGTATCGGCGCTCAGGCCGAAACCGCCGAGGCCGCGGTACGCGATCGGGCGCAGATAGGACTTCTGCAGGTCGTTGGCGGCGATCACGTCGCGGCAGCCCCGCGCGAGCGTGTCGACGTCGAACGGCACCGGCATGTCGTAGATCTTCGCGGAGGCGTACAGGCGGCGCAGATGGTCGCCGAGGCGGAAGATCGCCTGGCCGTCGGCGGTGCGATAGCTGCGGATGCCCTCGAAGACCGACGAACCGTAGTGCAGGCCATGCGCCATCACATGCACGGTGGCGTCGGCCCACGGCTTGATCGCGCCGTTGTGCCAGATGTGCGAAGGGTAGTTCATGCGCGGCTCCGGTCCGGAGGCCGCATTTTAGCGTCAGAACGTCACGAACCAGCAGCCGCGGTTCTGCCGCACGCCGAGCCGGTGGCCGGTGCCGCCGCCGAGGTTCACCCGCATCGCGCTGGGGGCCGGATTGTGATACCCGCCGCCGGACACGTTCGCCAGCGTCAGGGTCCGCGCGCCGTCGAGCGTCGAAGCGGCTTCCCCGCGGCCGCCCGGCGTGGTCGGGTTCGCGTCCGCCAGCAGCGTGCCGGCATCGACGATGCCGGCGCGGTAGGCGACGTCGTCGTGTTCGGCGCGGTAGCGGCCGAACACCGACGAGGAGTCGGTGTACGCCACCGCCGCCATCGCGACCGCCGCGGACAGCGAGGCGGTCGTGTCTCCCTCCACCGTGTCACCCGAATAGTCCGATGCATACGCCGGCTGCGCGTAGTCGTAAGTCGGCTGCGGATAGTCGTACGCCACCGCCGCCATCGTGTTGCGGGCGATCTTGTCCAGCCGCTCCATCGTCGCGAACGCGGCCGACGAACCCATGCCGTTCCAGTCGTAGTAGTTCGCGAGGCGGTTGACGTCGCCGCGCGCGATGGACTCGCGGACGCCGGCGATCAGTTCGCCGCGCGAGCGCGCGCACCCGTTGATGCCGAAGCCGCCGCCGACGACACCGCTGTCGGTGATCGTGGCCGGCGCGTCGCGCAGCTCGGCCGGCGCCGCGTTGTCCGCACCCTCGAAGGCGAAATCCTTTTCCAGCGTCGCGCCGAAGGACTCGCACGACTTGTCGGTGAAGATGGTCGTGCCGTCCGGGCCGTTGCATTTCAGGATCGTCTGCGCGCCGGCCTCGGCCGGGGCGAACGCCGCCAGCGGCGCCAGCAGCAGCGGCACGACGACGAGCGGGAAGCGGTGGGTTCGGGAAGCGTTCATGGTGCGGACCAGGGTGTTGGGTTCCTGGCCCGCACTATCCGTATCGCGTCAACAGAGACGCGTGAGAACCATCTGAGTAGGACGTGAAACGTTCAGCGTGTAGAAGTGCAGCTCCGGCACGCCCCCGTCGACGAGCCGCCGGCACAGCGCCGCGACGACATCGGCGGTGAACTCGCGGATCGACTCGACGTCGTCGCCGTAGGCCTGCAGGCGCTTGGCCATCCACCGCGGAATCTCGGCGCCGCACGCTTCCGAGAACCGGCTCAGCTGGCTGAAGTTCGAGATCGGCATGATGCCGGGGATGATCGGGATGGTGATGCCGGCCTTGCGCGCATCGTCGACGAAGCGGAAATACGCATCGGCGTTGTAGAAGTACTGGGTGATCGCCGAATCGGCGCCGGCATCCACTTTCGCCTTGAAATGGCGCAGGTCGGCGTGGGCGTTGTCGGCCTGCGGATGCATCTCGGGGTAGCAGCCCACCTCGATGCGGAAATGGTCGCCGTGCGTTTCGCGGATGAACGCGACCAGCTCGCTCGCGTAGCGGAAGTCGCCCATCCGCGCCATGCCCGACGGCAGGTCGCCGCGCAGCGCGACCACGCGGTCGCAGCCGAGCGCGCGGTACTGCTGCAGCAGCTGCGCGATCTCCTCGCGCGTGCCGCCCATGCAGCTCAGGTGCGGGGCCGCGTCGAGCCCGTGGTCTTCGCGCAGCGAGCGCACCGATTCGGGCGTGTAGCTCAGGGTCGAGCCGCCGGCGCCGAACGTCACCGAGACGAACTCGGGGTCGTATGTCGCCAGGCGCCTGGCGGTGCGCGCGAGCTGGGCGCGCTGGTCGTCGGTCTTCGGCGGGTAGAACTCGAAGCTGAGCCGCATCGCGGAGGTCCGGTCGGGGGTCCGCCGGCATTCTACCCATTCATCCGGATAAAAAGATAAAGCCGCTGGTCGCCCGACAGCGGCCCTGTCATGCTGGGCGCGATGTCCGAGTACCCACTCGAGATGACGGCCGCCGAGTCGACGACGCGCCAGCGCGCGGGCGACCTGCACGAGCGCTCGCGTCTCGGCGGCATCTTCTACGTGCTGTCGTGGCTGCTCGTGAGCGGTTTCAGCCCCGGCTGGGACCGGCATCCGATCGCCTCGGGCCTGGTCACGGCCCTGTTCCTCGGCCTGCTGCTGATGCGGATCCGCGTGCGCGCCGGCTTCCTGCGCGACCCGGAGCGCGCCGTCGAGTCGATGCGCGAGCAGTGGGGGGTGCTGCTGACGACCGGGCTGCTGTGGGGCCTGGTGTCGGGCTGGGCGCTGGTGGACCCGCTGTTCGACGACGTCCGGCCGCTGACGCTGATCGCGACCACGTCGCTGGCGATGGCCTTCGCGCAGATCTTCGCCGTCGACCGGCGTCTGGCGCTGCTGGGCACGGCGACCATCTACCTGCCGATGCTGCTGGCGGTGTGGCTGCAGGGCGACCGCGGCATCGGCATGGTGCTGGTGCTCAACGGCCTGTACCTGGTGGCGGTGATCGGCCGCAGCCATCGCGAATACGAGGGCAAGCTCGCGCTCGACGCCGAGCTGCGGGTGGAACGCGACCGCCTGGCCGAGCTCAGCCGCACCGACGCGCTCACCGGGCTCACCAACCGCGGCCATTTCCAGAACACGCTGGCCGACGTGGTGATCGAGGCCTGCTCCACCGGCCTGCCGCTGGCCCTGCTGATCGCGGACCTGGACTACTTCAAGTCGATCAACGACCGCTACGGCCACACCGCCGGCGACCACGTGCTGCGCACCGCGGCCACGTGGCTGCGCGACGCGTTCCCCGACGCGCGCGCCGTGTCGCGCATCGGCGGCGAGGAATTCGCGGTGCTGGCCACCGGCGAGCGTGTCGCCGGCATCGCCGCCCGCGCCGAAGCGCTGCGCGCGGCCATCGCCGAATCACCGCTGGACCTGGGCGACGCCACCTCGACCGCGATCACCGTCAGTCTCGGCCTCGCCGTGTTCGACCCGTTCGCCTACCCCGACGCGCAGTCGCTCTACGCCGCCGCCGACGAAGCGCTCTACCGCGCCAAATCCGGCGGCCGCAACCGCCTCGAACAGGCCCGGTAGCCGCGCCTTCAGGCGCGACCCGTCCCCCAGGCCAACGTGGAGGGATCGATCCCGTCCGTAGCCGCCGAAGCCATGCAGCGCGCCTGCGCCATCCCCTGCGCGAGCGCCGACACCGCACTCGGGTACGGCGTGTCGCTGACGGTGCGCGTGCGCACTTCGCCGTCGTAGTCGGGGGCGACGACCTCGGCGAGGTACATCCACCCGTCGGGGGCGGGCAGGGCCAGCACGTTGAGCGCCTTGGCGCCGAGCCGGTCGTGCATGCGGGCGACGGTCATGGGGTTTCCTCGCGTTGATCGACGGAGGAAGGCTGGCGGCCGCGATGTCGAGCCGTCGTGACCGGCGCGCGCGCCGAGGCGCCTGCGTGAAATTATTTCCCGCGCGAGACCGCGCCACTCCCGCCGCGTCAGCGGATCACCGAGAGCAAACCCAGTCGCGGCCCACCTTGCGGCAGCCATCGGGCGCGCCTTCGCGATCCCAGAGTTCCGCCCAGCCGACCTGGCGCGCGAGTTCGGGGAACCGTGGCGAGCGGCGCGCGTCGGGCCAGAAGTCGCGGAACAGCGTGCCGAACACCAGCGGGTCGTTGGACGTCGGTTCCGGGCCGAGCAGTTCGAAGGCCCGTTCTGTCTCGCCGAGCGACAGGAGCGTGTAGACCACGACCGACGGGACGGCGGCGGTCTTCATCGCCAGCACGCGATCCACTTCCGCGAGCGCCGCCGCGCGTGCAGCACGGTCGCCGGCACAGGCGCGGGCGAACGCCGCGATCGATTCGCGCGGCACATCGGAAGCCAGCGCGCGGAACGCGGTTTCGAAATGGCGCGCCGCGTCGTCGACGAGGCCACGCTGCACGGCCAGCTGCGCGAGCCCCAGCCCGGCGAACGCGAGCCCGCTCTCGTCGGCGAGGCGCAGCTGGCGTTCGCCGATCTCCAGCTCGCCATCGGAAACGTGGGCCTGGCCGCGCCACAGCAGCGCGATCGGCAGTAGCGGATCGAGCTCGAGCGCACGGTCGAGGCGCGCTTCGGAGGCATCGAGATAGCCGGTGGTCTCCAGCGTCGTGCCGAGCCACAGATTGGCCATGATGTCGTCGGGGTCCAGCGCCAGCGCCCGCGCGAAGGCCGCGCGCTCGTCGGCGAAGCGGCGCGTGTTGCCGAAGTTCAGCGCCATCGCCGCATGCGGCTCGGCCAGCGTCGGATCGATCGCGATCGCCGCCTGCGCCGCTTCGTCGACGCCGGCGCGCGATTCGGACTGGTCGACGCTGCTGTAGTTGCGCGCGATCGCCCGCAGCGACGCCATCCGCGCCCATGCGCGCGCGAAACCGGGGTCGAGTTCGACGGCTTTCTTCAGCATCGCCTCGGCTTCCGCCATCCGCGGGCCGAGGCGGCGATGGAAGATCATCGAGGCCTGCAGGTACAGCGCGTACGCCTCGCCGTGTCCGGTGCCGGCGTCGACCAGCTGCGCCTGCTGGCCCGTGCCGAGGCGCAGTTGCAGCTCGTCGGCGACGGCGCGCGCGATCGACTCCTGCAGCGCGAACACGTCGTCGAGCGTGCCCGGATACGTTTCCGACCACAGATGGAAACCGTCGGCGGTGCGGATCAGCTGCGCGGTGATGCGTACCTGCTCGCCCTGGCGCCGCACCGAGCCTTCGAGCACATGGGCGACGCCGAGCTGCCGGCCGACGTCGCGCAGGTCGATGTCCTTGCCCTTGAAGGAGAACGACGACGTGCGGCCGGCGACTTTCAGCCCGTCCACCTTCGCCAGCGCGTTCAGGATCTCCTCGGCGATGCCGTCGCCGAGGTACTCGCTGTCGCGGCCGGGGCTCATGTCGGCGAAAGCGAGCACCGCGATCGACGGCGACCGGCCGGCGGTGGAAGCGGCGGACGCGACCGGTGCCGGCGCAGCCGTCGGTGCCGCGGCCGGCGTGCCCGACTTCCACCAGACCAGCGCGCCGATCGCGAACAGCAGCAGGATCACCGCGACATCGAGCCGTCGCGCGATGCGATCCCGATGCTCCGGCGACGCGTCGGTGACGTTGCCCGCATCGCGGCGCAGGCCGTCGGGCGTCAGCTCGAACACCCACGCGAACACCAGCGCCGGCACGAAGCCCAGCGCGAGCAGCGACACGATCGTCTTCAGCACCCAGTCGGGCGTCTGGAAGATGGGCAGCAGCGTTTCCGCGACCTGCACGGCCAGCCACGCCCCGACCAGGTACAGGGCGGCCATGCGGATCACGTTGCGGCGCTTGAGTTCGGCCACCAGTCGCATGTGCGGGCCCCCTGGACTGCCGCGGCCGACCTCCCGGGCCGGTGCTGGATGGTGTCACGGAAAGCCCCCAGCAGCGCGGCCTCCGCTTGCGGACTCGCCCGCACCGACCCCGTATCCTCCTGCGGATACGGACACGCCAGGGAGCTGGAAACGCGTGGAAGCCGACCCCCGACCCGCGATCGAACTGACCGACTTCGCCCGCCGTCGCCTGTTCCCCGGCGACGGCCGCCGTACCGCGATCCAGGACTGCACCCCGGCGCAGTTCGTCGACCGGCTGAACGCCGAGCCGCCGTTCGCGGTGCTGCCCGGCTACGCGCCGTTCTGCCGGCTGCACGTGCACCGCAACTGGACCTCGACGAAGTGCTCGGCGATCCCGATCACGGACGCCAACCGGCACCTGCTGCGCAGCGCGTACGAGGCGCGCACGCCGGCCGAGCTGCCGGTGCTGGTGCGCTGGTTCGAGGGCCTCGAGCCACCGGTCGCCGAGTACCTCGTGCCGATCCTCTACAGCCGCGAGCAGCTGGCGAAGGAGGGCACGCCGATCGACGCCGTGTGGGGCATCGTCGGCTGCCTGTACACGATGGCGCCGGAAGAGATCCCGATGGTGCCGATCACGATGCTGCGCAACGCGCTCGGCGTGGCCGAAGGCGGCAGCGGCGTGCCGATCGACCGCGACGCGTATGCGCGCGGCGTCGCGTACTGGAGCGCGCACGCCAACTGGCGCTGAGCCAGCGCGGCGGAACCTTGCCGGCGCGGCGGTGCCGCGCGGTCAACGCGCCGCGATCTTCGCCATGAACGCGCGATACGCTTCCGACTCGCCGTACATGGCGTCGTAGTACGGCCGCAGTGCGATAATGCCCGGCTTCGGCACTGTCGGGCCTTCGACGAACGGCGCGAGCCACGCCCAGGCGGCATCGACATCGCCCCGCCAGCGGGCGGCGTCCGACAGCTCGTTGGCCCAGAACTCGATGTCTTCGGCCTGCACCGGCTTGTCGGCTTCGGCGATGCGCGCCCACTCCTCCGCCAGCGCCGTTTCGCCGGCCAGCGCCGCAGCCACGGCCGCGCTGGCCTGTCTCAGGCGCCGGTCGCCGTCGGGATCCGGTCGCCCGGCCGCGACCCAGTCGCGCATCGTCTCGAATGCGGCGCGCGCCGGCGGTGCCGCCTCCGCGTCGCGCCCGGCGAGCCGGAGCAGTGACGCCTGCAGCGATCGCGTGCGCGCGGCTTCGAACGCCGGCTCGCGCGGCAGGTCGAGCGCGAGTTCGGTGACCGCCGCGTCCACGTCGCCCTCGCTGAAAAGCGCCAGTGCCCGCAGCCCGGCGTATTCGGGGGCCCGGGGCGCGGCCAGCAGCGGCGCGCGGTCGGCGCCGAAATTCAGCCGCATCACCGCCGTGGTGCCCTGCACCGACGCATCGTCCGGATGCTTGCGCGCGAGGCTTTCGGCCAGCGCGACGGCCTCGTCCAGTCGGCCGTTGTGGCCCAGCGCCAGCACCATCTCGGTGTTCATCATCGGGCTCTCGGGGTCGAGCGCCCGCGCGCGTTCCATCGCCGCCAGCTGTTCCCCGGGGCGTTCGAGTCGCTTGAGCGAACTGGCGACACTCAACGCGATCTCCGCGTCGTTGGGCCGCTGCTTCGCGAGGTCCTGCAGGATCGCCAGCGCCTTCGCGTAATCGCGTTCGACCGTGTAGTGGAACATCGCCTGCGCCCGCCGCGCATCGAAGCTGCCGGGCCACCGGCGTTCCAGTTCGGCGACCTGCGCGGCCGCCTTCGCGCGGTACGTACCGTCGGGGTCCCACCCCGTCCACGCCATGCGCCCGTAGGCCTCGGCCAGCAGCGCGCGCGCGCGCGTGAACCCGGGGTCCAGTACCACTGCGGGCTCCAGCAGGGCGATGACGCGGCGGAAACCTTCGGCGCCGCGCCAGACGCGGCCCTCCGCGACGGCGCGCAGGTAGAGGTCGTAGGCCTCGGCGTTGTCGGTCGATTTCTCGGCGAGCGCGGCCTGCTCGCCGGCGCTGAGCGCGACCTGCAGCTGACCGGCGATCGCCAGCGCGATCTCGGACTGCACCGCGAACACGTCGTCCAGCGTGCGGTCGTAGTTCTCGGCCCAGAGGTGGCGGTCGGTCGCGGCCTCGATCAGCTGCACGGTGATCCGCACCTTCTCGCCGGCGCGGCGGACGCTGCCTTCGAGCACATGCGTCACGCCCAGCCGCCGGCCGATCTCGGGTACCGACAGGTCTTCGGCGGCGATCCGCTCCATCGACGTGCGCGAGATCACCCGCAGCGTGTCGACCCGCGCCAGCCGCGTCAGCACTTCCTCGTGGATGCCGCCGGCGAAGAACGCGTTCTCCGGATCGGGGCTCAGGTTGTCGAACGGCAGCACGCCGATCCCGGTGGCGACGGCCGGGGCAGTGGCATCGGCCGGCGCGGTGGCATCGGCGGGTGGTGCAGCGTCGGCGTTGGCGGCCGGTGTCGCGGGCGCCACGTCCGATGGCCACATCCGGTCGGCTACGACCAGTCCGACCACAGTTAACATGCCGATCAGCAGCGCGGCATCCATCCTTTTCGTCGATCGCCGCCCGGTGCCCGTCGTGTCGGCGCTGCCGTCGTCGCGGCGCAGCCCGTCCGGCGTCAGCTCGAAGATCCACGCGGCGACCAGCGCGGGCACGAAGCCGAGCGCGAGCACGATCACGAGCGCGCGCATCGCCTCGGCCGACACGTCGAACGCCGGCAGCAGCGTGCCGGCGACCTGCACGACCAGCCACGCGGCCACCAGGTACAGGCCGGCGACGCGGATCACGTTCCGGCGCTTGAGTTCCGCGAGCAGTCGCACGTCCGCTTCCCCCAGCGTTCGATGCCGGGGCGGATCATGACACGGGCGACGAGCAAGGCGCCAAGGCCAGAGCAAGGGCATTCGACGCGGATAAGAGCGGATCAACGCGGATGGAGCTTCACGTCTTATCCGCGTCCATCGCTCTTATCCGCGTCGAAATGCTCTTGTCTCCGTCAAGCCAGCAGCAGCTTCGCACCGGCGATCGCGAGCACCACGGCGAGCAGGGGCTTGATTCCGGCCGGGGCGATGCGCCGCGCGCCG
>CBIHMN010000017.1:0-14576 GCA_966211005.1 uncultured Arenimonas sp. | reverse complement strand
CGCAGCTGCGCCGTATCCGCATCGCCAACATCCGGCTCGGCGAACTCAAGCCCGGCCGCTGGCGAAACCTGACGGAAGCCGAACTGCACGGCCTGCTGCCGGAGCACGACGGGTGGTGACGCGCTAACCTGCGCGCCGGTTCATCCCGGGAAAGCCTCGATGTCGAATCCGTTCCGCGCCGCGTCCGTCGGCATCCGCACCGCGACGGCGCTTTCGCTGCTCGGCCTCGCGCTCGCGACCCTGCCGGCCGCGGCCCTCGACCCGATCCGTCCACCGCAGCCGCTTTCGGCGCCGCCCCCCGGCGCCGTCGAAACCGCCACCGGGATGAGCTACCTCGTGCTGAAGCCGGCAGCGGCACCCGTCAGGACGGTCGCCGGCGAATTCATCGAATTCCGCATCGATCTGTGGAGCAGCGACGGGGTCACGCGCGCCAGTGCGCGCGAGACCGGGGCGCGCGTCGTCGCGGTGCGCGCGCTCGCGCAGCAGCAGCCCGGCATCGCCCGGGCGCTGCTGTCCACCCCGGTCGGCGAGACGCGCCGCTGGTGGATCCGTCCGGAGCGCCTGCGTCCCGGTTATCCGGGCATGCCCGACCTGCTGCACGTGGCCGACATCACCGTCGTCGGCGAAGCCGATCCGCTCAAAGCGCCGGCGGATCTGCTCGCGCCGCCGCCCGACGCGCTGCGCACCGCGAGCGGTCTCGCCTATCGCGTCGTGACCCGCGGCGCCGGCGGGCCGCGTCCGGGGCCGGGGAGCACGGTGCGCGTCGACTACACGGGCTGGACGCCCGACGGGAAGGCGTTCGACTCCTCGCTGACCACCGGCGCGCCGGCGATCCTGCCGCTCGAGGCGTTGATCGACGGCTGGAAGGAGGGCATGCCGCTGATGTCGCGCGGCGACACGTTCCGGTTCTGGATTCCCGGACATCTCGCGTATGACGGGTCCGGGACGCCGGGGGCGCCGACGGGCCCGCTGGTGTTCGATGTGACGCTGCACGACTTCACCGACGCCGCGCCCTGACCGGTCCGCTCAGCGCGCGGACCCGTCCAGCCAGGCGACCGCACCGCGGCCGGCCCGCACCCCGCTGGCGAAGCATGCGGTGAGCAGGTATCCCCCGGTCGGCGCTTCCCAGTCGAGCATTTCGCCGGCGCAGAACACGCCCGGTCGCGACGCCAGCATCAGCCGGGCGTCCAGCGATTCGAGCGTCACGCCGCCGGCGGTACTGATCGCTTCGGCGACCGGGCGTGGCCGCTGCAGCGTCACCCGGGTCGCCTTGATCGCGGCGGCGAGCGCCGCCGGATCGGCGTAGGCCCCGGCCGGCGCGCATTCGCGCAGGAGTGCGGCCTGCACGCCGGCGAGCCCGGTTTTCCGACGCAGGTGTTCGGACGCGCTGCGCCGCCCGCGCGGTGCCGCCAGTTCGCGGTGCAGGCGGGCGGCATCGCGTCCCGGCGCCAGATCGACCAGCAGGTCGGCGTGGCCGTCGGCATCGATGCGATCGCGCAGCTCCGCCGACAGCGCGTAGATCGCGCTGCCCTCGAGGCCGGTCGCGCTGACCACGCATTCTCCCTGGCGCCAGCGCGGCGCGGCTCCGTCGCGCGGCGCGATCGCGAGCCGCACCGGTTTCACCGGTGCGCCGGCGAAGCGGGCGGAGAAGTGCGCGCTCCAGCCGACGTCGAAGCCGCAGTTCGCCGGGCGCAGCCGCGCCACGTCGGCGCCGGCGTCGCGCAGCGCCCCGGTCCACGCGCCGTCGGAGCCGAGCTGCGGCCAGCTCGCTCCACCGAGCGCGAGCACCGTCGCGGCCGCGGTGACGGCCAGCTCGCCCTCCGGCGCATCGAACACCAGCGCGCCGTCGTCGCCGAAGCCGCGCCAGCGATGCTGGACGTGGAATCGCACGCCCTGGTCGCGCAGTCTCCGGACCCAGCCGCGCAGCAGGGGTGCGGCCTTCAGGTCCATCGGGAACACGCGGCCGGACGTGCCGACGAAGGTATCGATGCCGAGTCCGCGCGCCCACTCGCGCAGCGCCGCGGCGTCGAAGTCCCGCAGCCATCCGGCGACGGGCGCGGCCCGTTCCCGGAAGCGCGTCGCGAAGACGTCCGGCGGGTCGGAATGCGTGAGGTTCAGTCCCCCCTTGCCTGCGACGAGGAACTTGCGGCCGACGGACCCCTTGGCCTCGTACACGTCGACTTCCCGTCCGGCGGCGCGCGCGGTTTCGGCGGCCATCAGGCCGGCCGGACCGCCGCCGATGACGGCGAGGCCGGGCAGGGAAAGGGTTCGCATGCGGCATTCTGGCATCGCGGCGGCGGACCGGGCAGCCGCCGCGAGCCGCGGCGATCGATGTTTCACGGCTTTTCACGCGGCCGGCACGGCCCCGGAAAAGGATTCAAACTCAGTGAAAATCCGTTAAATTAAGCAATATGGCGGATATCTGTCGATAAAATGCCGCTGCATACGAATGCAGCGCACAGGCGCATCCGTACGTGAATAACCGAAATTTTACGCCGTGGAACGTATCCTGAGCGGGCAGTAAACGGCCCATGGCCGCCGCTGCCCTGCTCGCCTTCGCGATCGTCCGCCCGCAAGGGCTGCCACGTCCGGTCTGGACATGGCACGACCGCGCTGCCAATTCACCGCACGCCAAGGAGCGCCGCATGACCGACACCAGCAACAGCCTGTCCGACCTGATCGAAATCAGCGAAGACGGAGGGGCCTTCTACGAAGAAGCCGCGCAGAAGGTGAAGGACAAGAAGCTGGTCGCGCTGTTCACGCGCATGGCGAAGGCGAAGGCCGATCTCGCGCAGGAACTCGCCGGCGAAGTGAAGCCGGTGGCCGCGAAGAAGAAGCCGGGTACCCGCACCAAGGTCGCGGCGAAGAAGCCGGCCAGCAGCCTCGGCGATCTCAGCAAGGCGTATGCCGGCCTGCGCAAGCAGTGGACCGACAGCCCGGCCGAGCGCTTCTCGAAGATGGCCGAAGTCGAGGGCCAGCTGCAGATCACGTTCCACAAGGTCGTGCTCGACCGCGACCAGAGCTTCGTCGTGCGCGTGCTCGCCAAGCAGTACGTCAGCAAGGCCGAAGTGCTCAACAAGGAACTGCGGGCCTGCCAGCGCGCCGTCTGATCCGCGCGCGTCACGCCGAAAGAAGAACGCCCCGGCTTGCCGGGGCGTTTTCTTTTCGCCGGGCCGGTGCGCTCAGGTGCCCGACGGCGGCGTGCCCTCGGCGGCCGGCCTGGCGGTGTCGTCCACCGGCGCCACGTCGAGGCCGCGGCGCTTGAGCAGCGGACCCACTTCCGGGTCGCGGCCGCGGAAGTCGCGGAACAGCTGCATCGCGTCGACACTGCCGCCCTTGGACAGCAACGTGTCGCGGAAGTGGTCGCCGTTCTTCCGCGTCAGCCCGCCGTTCTCCTTGAACCATTCCACGGACTCGGCGTCGAGCACTTCGCTCCACAGGTAGGCGTAATAGCCCGCCGCGTAACCGCCCATGATGTGCGAGAAGTACGGGCTGCGGTAACGCGGCGGCACCGGCGGGTAATCGAGGCCGATCGCCTTCAGCGAAGCCGCCTCGAACGCCATCGTGTCGCTCGGCACCTCGTTCGCGGACAGCTGGTGCCAGCGCTGGTCGAGCATCGCCGCGGCGAGGTACTCGGTGGTCGCGTGGCCCTGGCCGTACTGCTCGGCGGCGAGCACCTTGTCGAGCAGCGCCTGCGGCAGCGGTTCGCCGGTTTCGTGGTGCCTGGCGTAGTTGGCGAGCACCGACGGCCACGTCGCCCACATCTCGTTGACCTGCGACGGGTATTCGACGAAGTCGCGCGGCACCGACGTGCCGGAGAACTGCGGGTACTTCACCTTCGAGAACAGGCCGTGCAGCGCGTGGCCGAACTCGTGGAACATCGTGGTGACCTCGTCGAAGGTCAGCAGCGTCGGCTGGCCGTCGGCGGGCTTCGGGATGTTCAGGTGGTTCGCGACGACGGGGCTGCGCCCGGCCAGCCCGTTCTGCGGCACGTACGCGTTCATCCATGCGCCGCCGCGCTTGCTCGGGCGCGCGTACATGTCGGCGAGGAACAGGCCCAGCGGCTTGCCGTCGGCTTCGAACACCTCGTACACCGTCACGTCCGGGTGGTACGTCGGCAGGTCGGTGCGCTTCTTGAAGGTGATGCCGTAGAGCTGCGTGGCGGCATGGAAGACGCCGTCCTCGAGCACGCGGTTCATCTCGAAGTACGGGCGCAGCTGCGACTCGTCGAAGTCGTACTTCTGCTTGCGCAGCTTCTCGGCGTAGTACGCCCAGTCCGCCGCTTCGAGCTGGAAGGCCGGGTGTTCGCCGGCCGCGGTTTCGGCGTCGATGATCGCCTGCATCTCCGCGGCCTCGCGCCGGGCGTTGGCGACCGCGGCCGGGGCCAGGTCGGACATCAGCTTGTTGACGGCTTCGACCGTGCGCGCCGTCTCGTCCTCGAGCACGTACGCGGCATGGGTGTCGTAGCCGAGCAGGGCGGCGCGCTGGGCACGGAGCTTCGCGACGCGGGCGACGATCGCCGTGTTGTCGAATTCGCCGCCGCGGCTACCGCGCGCGAGCGACGCGGCCATGATGCGCTTGCGCAGGTCGCGGTCGGTCAGCGACGCCAGTGGCGGCTGGCCGGACGTGTTCATCAGCGCGATGAGCCAACCTTCCTTTCCGGCCGCCTTCGCGGCCTCGGCGGCGGCGGTGATCGCCTCTTCCGACAGGCCGTCGAGCTCGTCGAGGTCGGTGACGTGCACCGCCGACGCGTTCACTTCCTTCAGCACGTTCTGGCTGAAGGTGGTGGACAGCGTCGCCAGCTCGGAATTCATCGCCTTCAGCGTTTCCTTGTCGGCGTCGGACAGGTTGGCGCCGGCGCGGACGAAATCGGTGTGGTAGCGCTCCAGCAGGCGCAGGCCCTCGGCGTCGAGGCCCAGCGTGTCGCGCTTTTCGTACAGTGCCTTGATGCGCGCGAACAGCTTTCCGTCGAGCACGATCGCGTCGGAATGCGCCGACAGCTTCGGCGCCATCTCGGCCTGGATCTTCTGGATCGTCGGGTTGGTATGCGCACCGGCGAGACTGAAGAACACCGCCGTCGCCCGGTTGAGCAGCTCGCCGGTCTTCTCGAGCGCGACGATCGTGTTCTCGAACGTCGGCGCTTCGGGGTTGTTCGCGATCGCGGCGACCTCGGCCCGCTGCTCGGCCATGCCTTTCTCGAGCGCCGGCGCGAAGTGCTCGTCGCCGATGCGGTCGAACGGCGGCAGGAAGTAGGGCAGCGGGCTGGGCGAGAAGAACGGATTGACGGACACGGGCTGGGCCTGGGTCGGGGCGGGCGCCGCGTCCTGGGCGACGGCGAACGGGGCGGCCAGCGAAAGAGCGATGGCGAGGGCGAGCGCGGAACTGCGGTTCATCGGGTGGTCCTTGAACGGGAAACAGTCCCGCAGACTAGCGCAAGGCTCCGTGAGCGACCCCTGACGAAAGGCACGGTCCGGCGTCGATGCGCTAGGCTGGGCGTCGACCGCCGGAGCCCGCCATGACCACCGCCCACGATTTTTCCGCGACGACGCTCGACGGCGTCGAACAGCCCCTCGACACGTATCGCGGCAAGGCGATGCTGATCGTCAACACCGCGTCGAAATGCGGGTTCACGCCGCAGTACGCGGGCCTCGAGCAACTGTGGCGCGAACACCGCGACCGGGGGCTGGTGGTGCTCGGTTTCCCATGCGACCAGTTCGGCCACCAGGAGCCGGGCGATGCCGAGGAGATCCGCGACTTCTGCTCGCTGACCTACGACGTGAGCTTCCCGATGTTCGCGAAGATCGAAGTCAACGGCGAGCGCGCGCATCCGCTTTACCGATGGCTCAAATCCGAGAAGGCCGGCCTGCTCGGCCTCGAGGCGATCAAGTGGAACTTCACCAAGTTCCTCGTCGGCCGCGACGGCAAGGTGCTCAAGCGCTACGCGCCGACGGACACGCCGGAGAAGATCGCCCGGGACCTCGACGCCGCGCTCGGCTGAAGGCTCAGCCGCCGGCGGGACGGGCCAGCACCTCGGGCGGCAGCAGGTCCAGGATCTCGCCCATGAATTCCGGCAGCATCTCCTCGCCGTAGCCCACGTGGGTGTGCTCGACGATGCCGTCGGTGCCGATGATGAACATGTTCGGCACGGTGGTGACCCCGTACGCCTCGGCGACCGCACCCTTGTCGTGCACGTAGGTCATCGGGAAGGCGCGACGGTTCTGTCGCACCACCGCGCGGTAATCGGCGCGGGGTTCGTCGAGATTGATCGCGACCACCTCGATGTGGTCGCGGCCGACGGTCTTCTGCACGTGGGCGAGCATGGGCAGCTCGCGGCGGCACGGCCCGCACCACGACGCCCAGAACGTCACGATCAGGATCTTTCCCCTGTACTGGCTGACGGTGAGCGGGGCGCCGTCGTCGTCGACGCCGAGCACGTCCGGCGGCACGTCGCCCGGGCGCGGGCGTTCGGCGTGCGCGACGGACGAGCACAGGGCGATGGCCAGCAAGGCCGTGATCAGCAGGCGACGCATTCGATTTCCCCCGGGACGCCGGTCACTTCTCGACGAAGGCGCGCTCGAACACGTAGTGGCCCAGCGTGCCGATCCGCGGGGCCGGCCGGAACCCGCGGGCGTCCAGTATCGCCCGGAAATCGGCCAGCATCTGCGGGCCGCCGCAGATCATCGCGCGGTCGTGCCCGGCGTCGAGCGCCGGCAGGCCCAGGTCGGCGGCGATCCGTCCCGATTCGAGCAGCGTGGTCAGCCGCCCCCGGTGGTGGAACGGTTCGCGCGTGACCGCGGGGTAGTAGTGCAGGCGCCGGCCGATGATCTCGCCGAGGAATTCGTGTCGCGGCAGTTCGTTGACGATGTAGTCGCGGTAGCACAGGTCGCCGACGCCGCGGACGCCATGCGTCAGCACCACGTGCTCGAAGCGCTCCCACGTTTCCGGGTCCTTCACCACGCCGAGGAACGGGGCCAGCCCGGTGCCGGTCGCGAGCAGGTAGAGCGTGCGGCCCGGGTGCAGGTCGCTGATCAGCAGCGTGCCGGTGGGCTTTCGGCTCACCAGCAGGTCGTCGCCCGGCTGCAGGTGCTGCAGCCGCGAGGTCAGCGGCCCGTCCGGCACCTTGATGCTGAAGAACTCCAGCTGCTCTTCCCAGTTCGCGCTGGCGATCGAATAGGCGCGCATCAGCGGGCGGCCGTCGACCATCAGGCCGATCATCACGAACTGGCCGTTCTCGAACCGCAGCGCGTCGTCGCGCGTGGTCGTGAAACTGAAGTAGTCGTCGTTCCAGTGCCGGACGCTGAGCACGCGTTCGGTGGCGAAGGCGGACATTCGGGAAAGGGGCTCGCTGCGGACGTCGGGGCGGCGGGTCGGGACACCGCCGGTCGGGGCCGGCATTCTAAGGCATTCGCTTCCCGCCCGATATCGGTTAAGGTTCACGCACTGCGGCGGACCGGCTGGAACGGCGCGCAGTGGCCCCCTAACCAGTTACAAGGAATCGAGTTATGTCCGACCGTCAGACCGGCACCGTGAAGTGGTTCAACGACGCCAAGGGTTTCGGCTTCATCACCCCGGAAAGCGGCGAGGACGTGTTCGTCCACTTCCGTTCCATCCAGGGCACCGGCTTCAAGTCCCTGCAGGAAGGCCAGAAGGTCTCCTTCAAGGTCGTCAAGGGCCAGAAGGGCATGCAGGCCGACGAAGTGCAGCCGCTGTAAGGCGCAGCTCGGCACGCGCTAGAACCCCGGTCGGGAACGGCCGGGGTTTTTTTTTGGTTTTTCACCCGGCGTTTCCCGCGTTTGCGCGACGCTGGGGCCTCCACTAGCCTATGCGGCCCATCGATTCCGAGGTTTTCATGCAGATCGCCGAGCGCACCGTCGCGTCCTTCCATTACACCCTCACCGACGACGCCGGTGTCGTCATCGATTCCTCGCAGGGCGCCGAACCGCTGACGTACCTGCACGGCGTCGGCGGGATCGTGCCGGGCCTCGAGAAGGCGATGGAAGGCCGATCGGCCGGCGACAGGTTCGACGTGGTGGTCGCGCCCGAAGACGGTTACGGCACGCCCAACGAGATGCTGGTGCAGACCGTGCCGCGCGAGGCGTTCCAGGGCGTGGACGTGATCGAGGAAGGCATGCAGTTCCAGGCGCAGACGCCGCAGGGCGCGATCTCGGTCGCGGTGACGAAGGTCGAGGATGGCATGGTCACCGTCGACGGCAATCATCCGCTCGCCGGCCAGACCCTGCATTTCGCGATCGAGGTCGTCGACGTGCGCGACGCGAGCGTCGAGGAAGTGGTGCACGGCCACGTGCACGGCGCCGGCGGACACCATCACTGATGGCGGGCCGGCTGCTGACTTCCGACGAGGACCTGCGCGCGCTGCTCGGCCGCGTGCGCCGCATCGCGGTGCTCGGGATCAAGACCGAGGCGCAGCGCGGGCAGCCGGCGATCGACGTTCCGCGCGTGCTGGAGCGGTCCGGTTACGAGATCGTGCCGGTGCCGGTGTACTACCCCGAGGTCACCGAGATCCTGCGGCAGCCGGTGTATCGCCGGCTGGTCGACGTCCCGGGCCATATCGACCTGGTCAACGTGTTCCGGCGGCCGAAGGACCTGATGCCGCACCTGGACGACATCCTCGCGGCCAAACCCGACGCGGTCTGGCTGCAGCTGGGCATCGCCCACGACGAATTCGCCGCGAAGCTGGTCGAGGCCGGCATCGACGTGGTGCAGGACCGCTGCATCAAGGTCGAACACGCCCGGCTCTGCCACTGACGTTCGTCAGGGGGGCCGACGGGCGGTAGTCGTCGTCCGGGCCCGACCGCGATAATCGGCGCGCCGGCGCATCCGCCGGCCGGACAGGGGCGGGCCATGCAGTGCGAACTCCACGTCGACGGCGTGAGCCATCGCTATCGCGGTGCGTCCGTCGACGCGCTCGCGGACGTGGACCTCCGTCTGGGGCCCGGCATCGTCGGGCTGCTGGGCCCGAACGGCGCCGGCAAGTCCACGTTGATGCGGATCCTGGCGACGCTGTCGCGGCCGACGTCGGGACGCGTGCTGTGGAACGGCGTCGACACCGGGCCGGATCCGGATCCGCTGCGCGCGGTGCTGGGCTACCTGCCGCAGGATTTCGGTGTCTACCCGGCGTTGACCGCGCGCGAATTCCTCGCCTATCTCGCCGCGGTGAAGGGCCTGCCGACCCGCGTGGCGGGCGAGCGCGTCGAGCACGCGCTGGTGCAGGTCGGGCTGGTCGACGCCGCCGACCGCCGGCTCGGAGGGTTCTCGGGCGGCATGCGGCAGCGGGTGGGCATCGCGCAGGCCCTGCTGAACGACCCGCGCGTGCTGATCGTCGACGAACCGACCGTCGGCCTCGACCCCGAGGAACGCCTGCGCTTCCGCCACCTGATCACCGACCTCGGCGCCGACCGGCTGGTGCTGCTGTCGACGCATATCGTGTCCGACGTCGAAGCCAGCGCCGGATCCATCGCGGTGCTCGCGAAGGGGCGCCTGCTGTTCCACGGCGATCCCGACGCGCTGATCGCGCAGGCCCGTGGCCACGCGTGGGACTGGACGGTGCCGGAGTCGGCACTGGCGGCGGCGCGCGCGAAACACGCGATCAGTTCGTCGCTCAGGCGCCCCGACGGCATCGCCCTGCGCCTGGTCGCGGCCACCGCGCCGTCGCCGGAGGCGGTCCCGGCCGAGCCCGACCTCGAAGACGCCTACCTGTGGATGCTCGAAGCGCAGGAAGCGCGCTGATGGAAGCGTTGCGCCGCTGGTTCGCGATCGTCCTCGCCGATTTCCGCGAGCGAAGCCGCAGCACGCGCTTCTGGGTCGTGCTCGGCGGCGTCGCGATCGCCACGTGGTGGTGCTTTCCGCCGGCGAGCGCCGGTTACGTCACCGTGGCCGTCGGCGAACTGCGCGGCGCCTACTCGCCCGCATGGGTCGGCATGGTGCTGGCGCTGATGTACGCGTCGATGCTGACGCTGGCCGGCTTCTACATCGTGCGCGGCACGGTGGTGCGCGATTTCGAGACGCGCGTCTGGCAGTTGCTCGTCGCGACGCCGATGACGCGCGCCGGCTGGCTGCTGGCGAAGTGGAGCAGCCACATGGCGGTGCTGATGCTGCTGGTGTTCGTCGGCCTCGGCGTCGGGCTGGTCGCGCAGTTCTGGCGCGGCGAATCGGCCGCCGTCGCGCCGTGGCAGCTGCTGCAGCCATCGCTGGTGCTGACGCTGCCGGCGCTGGCGCTCGCGGCGACCTTCGCGGTGCTGTTCGACCTGGTGCCGTGGCTGCGGCGCAGCGGCGGCAATGTCCTCTACTTCTTCCTGTGGATCTTCGTGTTCATCTCGCTCGCGCAGACCTTCGACCCCGACGAGGCGACGCGCGAGACCGGCATCTGGATGAGCGAGCCCGGCGGGCTGTCGCTGGCGATGCGCGACTTCCGCCTCGGCCTGGCGGCGGTCGACCCGGCGCTGGCGGAGGAAGGCTTCAGCATCGGCGCCAGCCTCGTCTCGGGAGAAGTGCGCACGTTCGCGTGGGACGCCTGGGTCCCGCGTCCGATCGATCTGCTCGGACGCGCGATCTGGGTGCTGGTCGCGCTGGGCGGTCTGCTGGCGATGACGCCGCTGGTCGACTGGGCGGCGGCGCGCAGCGGCGTCGCGCGCGTCGACGGCGGTGGCAGCGGCGGCCTGCGCCTGCGCTGGCTGGAGCCCCTGCTGGCGCCGTTCGACCGGTTTCGTGCCGGCCGCCTGATCGCCGCCGAGTGCCGGCTCGTGCTGCGGCAGCGCCGGCTGACGTGGTGGCTGGCGCTGGGGGTGCTGTGGATCGTGCAGGCCGTCGCGCCCGAGAAGGGCCGGATCATCGCCACGATCGGGGCCTGGCTGGCCTGCATCGACATCTTCGCGCGCGCCGCGCTGCGCGAGCGCGACACCGGCACCGCCGCGCTCGTGTTCACGGCCAGCGGCGCCGCGTGGCGGCTGCTCCGGGCACGCGTCGCGGTGTCGGTCGTGCTCGCGCTCGCCGTCGTCGCGCCGTCGCTGGTGCGGACGCTCGCCGGCGATCCGTACACGGCGTTCGCGCTCGTGGTCGTGGCGGCCTCGGTGGCGCTGGCGGGCCTCGCGCTGGGCGCTGCCTGCCGCAATCCGCGACCGTACGAACTGGCGCTCGTGTTCCTGGCCTACATCGGCGTGCAGGGCGATGCGCTGCTCGATCCGTTCACCTCGCCGGCGACGACGCTGGCGCGGCATCTGTGGGTCCTGCCGGCGAGCGTGCTGCTGCTGGTCGCGGCGTGGTCAGCGGCCGTCCGCCGGCGCTGATGCCGCGGTAATACCCGTCGCGCGCCGTCGACGGAACGGCATCAGGTGCTGGTGCCAGATCCCGGCGGGGACCGTTTCCGGTTTCAGCACGCCGTATTCGGCCGGCCAGCTGCCGTCGCGCGGCAGCCTGAACGTGCCCATCAGCATGTCGACCAGCGGCAGGTGGATCGCGTAGTTCACGTCGACGTAGTCCGGCTCGCGCGCGTGGTGCCAGTGGTGGTAGCGCGGGAGCACCAGCAGGTATTCCAGCCAGCCGAAGCGCAGCCCGAGGTTGGCGTGCGCGAGCACCGCCTGCAGCCCGACCAGGATCACGTACGCGTTGATCGCCGGCGGCGAGAAACCGAGGATCACGAGCGGCAGCAGCACCGCGCCGCGCGTCAGCACGATCTCGACGAAATGGATCCGCGACCCGGCGAGCCAGTCCATCGTCCGGCTGCTGTGGTGCACGGCGTGGAAGCGCCACAGGAACGGCAGGTTGTGATAAGCGCGGTGCAGGCCGGCCTGCGCCAGGTCGGCGCACAGCACGGCCAGCAGGAACTGCGCCCACACCGGCATCGACTGGATCCACGCCTCCAGCGCCGGGAACGAGGCGAAGCCGGTGATCGTCGTCGTCCACGCGGTGACGAGGATCAGGATGAACTGCACGAGCACGTGGCTCATGAAGAAGTAGGCCAGGTCGGTGCGCCATTCGGGACGCAGCGGCGACTGCTCCAGCCGTCCGGCGGCCTTCTCGAGCGGCACGAAGACCAGCGCCGAGAAGAACAGCGACACGACGAACCAGTCGAGGCCCAGTGACCACGGGGTCTGGCCGACCGCGTCGAGCTGCACGTCGGTGCCGCCGGCCAGCACCGCCAGTGTCGACGACCCCACGCCGACCAGGGCGACGCGACGGTCGCGCCCGCGCAGGATGGCGACCGTGCCGAGCACGAACGCGACGACGAGACCGGCCAGCAGCAGATTCCGCGCGAAGGACTCGGTGTAGACCTGGCGGAATTCGCGGCTGGTGAGCAGTTCGGGGAAATGGAAACAGGCGACCGCGAGCAGGCTGGAAAGCCCCAGCCCGGCCGAGATGTACGCGAACCACGATCGACGCTGCGGCATCCGGCGCCCTCCCCGGGACGAAAGATAAGCCCGCGCGCCTCCGCAGGCTAGAATGCGCCACCCCCCGGACGTGCGTGCGAATGATTCCGTTGCCCGATGACATCCGGATGGTCTTCACCGACCGTCCCGGCTTCCTGCAGGTCACCGTCACCGGGCCGCGCGACAGCCGCGACATCTCGCTCGCGTACTGGCTGCGCATCGCCGACGAATGCCGCGCCCGCCGCGCGATGCGGCTGCTGGTGATCGAGAAGCTGGGCGACCACGAGGGCGAGCGCGACCTGCCGGGGCTGGTCGACCAGCTGATCGCGATCGGCATGGACCGGTTGAAGGTCGCCTATGTCGTGAGCCACTTCGAACTGCTCGGGGTGATGGAGCACGGCGAGATCCTGGCGCTGGAACGGGGCGCGAACGGCCGCGTGTTCGGCGATGCCGGCGCGGCGGAGGCGTGGCTGCGCCACGGCGGCTGAACGCCTGCCGGCGCGGGTCGGCAGGTAGAATGCGCGCATGTCCCTGATCACCCTGCAAGGCGTCGACGTCGGCGTCGGCGGCCCGCTGCTGCTCGAGAACGTCGATCTGTCGATCGAGCCGGGCGAGCGCGTCTGCATCGTCGGCCGCAACGGCGCCGGCAAATCCACCCTGCTGCGGGTGCTCGCCGGCGAGCTCGCCGTGGACGACGGGGTGGTGCGCCGCGAGGGCCGGATCGCCGGCCTCGCGCAGGAAGTGCCGCACGACGCCGCGGGCACCGTGTTCGACGTGGTCGCGCAGGGCGTGGGCGCGCTCGGCGCGGACCTCGCGCGCTACCACCACCTGCTGCACGACGGGCGCGACGCCTCCGGCGAAATCGATCTCGAGGCGCTCGGCGCCGTGCAGGCGCGCATCGAGGCGGCCGACGGCTGGCAGGTGGAGCAGCGGGTAGAGCAGGTCATCGCGCGCCTCGCGCTGCCGGAGGACGCGGACTTCGGCGCGCTGTCGGGCGGCATGAAGCGCCGCGTGCTGCTGGCGCAGGCGCTGGTCGCGCAGCCGCAGGTGCTCCTGCTCGACGAGCCGACCAACCACCTCGACATCGAATCGATCGCGTGGCTCGAGGAATTCCTGCTCGGCTTCGCCGGCAGCGTGGTGTTCGTGACCCACGATCGCGAATTCCTGCGCCGGCTGGCCACGCGCATCGTCGAGATCGACCGCGGCAAGGTCACCAGCTGGCCCGGCGACTGGGACAATTTCCTGCGTCGGCGCGAGGAGCGCCTGCACGCCGAGGCGCAGGCGAACGCGGCGTTCGACCGGAAACTGGCGCAGGAGGAAGTCTGGATCCGGCAGGGCATCAAGGCGCGTCGCACCCGCAACGAAGGCCGGGTCACCGCGCTCAAGGCGATGCGCCGCGAGCGCGCGCAGCGGCGCGAGCAGACCGGCAACGTGCGCATGGCCACGGCGGCCGCCGAGAAGTCCGGACGCAAGGTGTTCGAGGCGCGCGACGTCTCTTTCTCCTATGACGGGCGCACGATCGTCCGCGATTTCTCGACGGTCGTGCAGCGCGGCGACCGCATCGGCCTGATCGGGCCGAACGGTTCGGGCAAGACGACGCTGCTGAAGCTCCTGCTCGGCGAGCTGGAGCCGCAGTCGGGCGAAGTGCGGGCAGGCAGCAATCTGGAGGTCGCGTTCTTCGACCAGTTGCGCGGGGCGCTGCGCGAGGACTGGAACGCGCTCGACAACGTGTCGGAAGGGCGCGAGTTCATCGAGATCGGCGGGCGGCGCAAGCACGTGATGGGCTACCTGCAGGATTTCCTGTTCGGGCCCGAGCGCGCGCTCGCGCCGATCACCCGCCTGTCGGGCGGCGAACGCAACCGGCTGCTGCTGGCGAAGCTGTTCGCGAAGCCGTCGAACGTGCTGGTGATGGACGAGCCCACCAACGACCTCGACGTCGAGACGCTGGAGCTGCTGGAAGAGCTGCTGGGCGACTACGCCGGCACGCTGATCCTGGTCTCGCACGACCGCGAGTTCCTCGACAACGTCGTGACCTCGACGCTGGTGATGGAAGGCGATGGCCGCGTCGGCGAGTACGTCGGCGGCTACTCCGACTGGGTGCGGCAGCGACCGGCCGCGGCCGGCGCGTCCGCGCCGGCACGGTCGCTCGCCGCCGCGGTCGCACCGGTGGCGGCGCCGGGCCCGGCCGCGCCG
>CBIHMN010000016.1:0-14576 GCA_966211005.1 uncultured Arenimonas sp. | reverse complement strand
GTCGCCGTCGCCGGAGCGCGCCAGCGCGATGGCCTGATGGCCGACGAGGATGCCGAGCAGCGGCCAGACGGCCGGGTTGGCGGCGAACGCGGACAGGCCGGCGACGGCATCCGACAGCAGCAGCGCGCCGCCGTCTTCGTCGCCTTCGCGCCGCGCGATCATGCCTTCGACGGCGACGGCGATCGGTTTGTGCAGCGTCGACAGGTTGCGGCGTTCGACGCCGTCGAGCAGCGCGCGGGCGCGCGCGGTGTCGCCGACACGGGCATGCGCCAGCGCGAGGTCGAGACGCTGCAGCTGCGCTTCGCCCGCGGCCGCATACGCCGCTTCCATCATCGCGATGAAGCCCGGCATGTCGCCGGCAAGGTAGTGGATGGCCGCGACCCGGCCTTCGAACAATCCCCCGGCGGCGCCCGGTGCGGCGCGCAGCGGCTCCACGTCGGCGAGCGCGCCGGCGAGATCGCCCTCGCGCGCACGCAGTCCCGCCGCACGGAACGCGAGGTCTTCCTGCAACTGCGCGTTGTCGGCCAGCGCGGGATCGGCCCGCAGCGCGGCGATCTGCCGCGCGGCGGCTTCCCAGTCGCCGTTGGCGGACGCGCGCAGCAGATCGTCGTAGCTGTGCACCCGCGCCCGGCCACGGCGGAACAGCCACGCCCAACCCGCGACGACCGCGACCGCGAGGGCGACGGGCAACCATTGCCCGGCCCAGATGCCGTACGCCGCGACGAGCCCGGCCGCGACGAACATCCCGAGGTGACGGCCGGCCGCCCAGCGCCACGCGGCCGCGGGCCGGTCGCCGTGCCGCTGTGCCGCCTCGAACCGGTAGTCGGCATCGGACTTCGGCTTTCCTTCCTCGGGCCGCTCCCGGCGCAGGCGCGCCGAGAGTTCGTCGTCGACGAACTCGATCTGCGTATAGCCGTCGCGCTCCAGCATCGCCCGCAGATGGTCGAGCGACGCGGCCTCGCGCGCGAACGTGCCGCGACGACCGCGCGCGTCCGTCGCGGTGACGAGGTACGGCGTCAGCGTCTCGGTCATCGGCCGGCTCCCGCGGAGCGGCTCAGGGCGACGCCGGCGCCTGCGCGCCGTCGCCGATGTGCCGGTCGAGGAAGGCTTCCATCTTCGTGTACAGGTCGACCTGGTTCTGGAAGTCGTAGAACCCGTGGCCTTCCTTCTCCTCGAGCACGATCATCTCGGGCGGCCGGCCCGCCTTGACCAGGCCGTCGTGCAGGCGGTCGTACTGCGACATCGGCACGCGCTCGTCCTTCTCGCCGTGCACCAGCATCACCGGGATGCGGATCCGGTCGATGTTGAACGCCGGCGACTGCGCCTGCTGTTCGGCGAGCGTTTCCGGATGCACCTTGCGCAGGTAGTTGCGGCCCCAGTCCGACTGCGGGATGTCGCCGTCCTTGAACATCAGCGGGATGTCGTAGACGCCGACGTAGCCGATCGTGCACTGGTACTTGGTCGGCTCGCGCACGACCGTCTGCAGCGCCGCATAGCCACCGTAGGACGCACCGTAGGTGCAGATGCGGTCCTTGTCGGCGATGCCTTCCCGGATCGCCCAGTCCACCGCGTCGGTCATGTCGTCGATCATCGCCGTGCCCCACTTGCGGTAGCCGGACTGCTCGAACGCCGTGCCGTAGCCGCCCGAGCCGCGGAAGTTGATCTGCAGCACCGCGAAGCCGCGGTTGGCGAGGAACTGCACTTCGGGGTTGAACCCCCAGCCGTCGCGCGGGCCGTGCGGGCCGCCGTGCGGGTGCAGGATCAGCGGCAGGTCCCTGCCGTCGCTGTCGCGCGGGATGGTGATGTAGCCGTGCAGCTTGCGGCCGTCACGGGCCGTCACGACGATCGGCTTCATCTCCGACATCTGTTCCGGCTTGATCCATTCCCGCCCGGCGAGCAGGAACTTCGCCTTGCCGGTCTCGCGGTCGAACAGGTAGTACGAGCCCGGGTCGACGTCGGAATAGGCGTAGACGAGCACCTTCTTCCCGTCCCAGCTGATGCCGGGGAACGCGACCGCCAGGTCCGGGAACGCGTTGATCAGGCCGGCGTAGGTCAGCGATTCCGGATGCGTCTTGTCGACGAAGTCGTAGTTGGGGATGCCGTCGTGGTAGCGCACCGCCAGCAGGTCCTTGCGGTCGCTCGAGGTCAGGAAGTTGGTGGATTCGACGTTCGGATTGGACGACAGCGGCGTGCTTTCGCCCGTGGCCGGATCCATCAGCACCACCTGCATCGGCTCGCCCGCCTTGCTGACTTCGAACACGACGCGCTCGCCGTCGCCGTGCATGCGGCGTGGCACGTGCTCGCTGCCCGATTCGTTGGACGTGTGGATCGTGGTCCACTTGTTGTCGCCGGCGCGGCGCATCGTGACCTGCGTCAGGTCCTTCTCGGTCCCGTGGGCGTACATCGGCTCGCCGTCGTCGGTCACGACGAAGTCGGCGTCGAAGATCGCGACCGTGGCGATCGTGCGCACCTGGCCGTTGTACACGTTGAGCTTCGACAGCACGGTGTCGCCGAGGCCGGAGCTTCTCTCGACGACGATGTTGCTCGGGTCGTCGGGCGTCAGCGCGCGGATCGAATACGTGCCGCCGTTCGGCACGTCCATGCGCTTGGTGCCGTCGACGTTGCTCGCGTACACGTCCGGCGTGCCGACGTGGAAGTCGAAGCGCCCGAGCTTGCGGCTGACGTACATGAAGAAGCGTTCGTCGTTGACCCAGACGACCTCGTCGATGTGCTTCTTCTCGCCGTAGTCCCACTTTCCCACCAGCTGCATGTCGGCGACGCGGAACGCGGCCAGCACCGTGCGGTCGCCCTGCGGCACCGACACCGTGATGTACTCGCCCGACGGGGAAAGCGAGACGTTCTTGAACTCCGGATCCTTGAAGAAGTCGCCGATCGGCACTTCGACGGCGTGGGCGGATCCGGCGGCGGCGAGCAGCAGCGGCAGCGCGAGGCTTCGGAAGGTCATGCGGGGGTCCCCTGGTGGTTCGCCGACATCATCGCGACGAACTTGTCGAACAGGCCCGCGACGTCGTGCGGGCCCGGGCTGGCTTCCGGGTGGCCCTGGAAGCTGAAGGCAGGCGCATCGACGAGCTCGATGCCCTGGTTGGAGCCGTCGAACAGCGAGCGGTGCGTCACGCGGACATTGTCCGGCAACGTGCACTCGTCGATCGCGAATCCGTGGTTCTGGCTGGTGATCATCACGCGTTCGGACGCGAGGTCGATGACCGGATGGTTGGCGCCGTGGTGGCCGAACTTCATCTTGCGCGTCTGCGCTCCGGCGGCGAGCCCGAGCAGCTGGTGGCCGAGGCAGATGCCGAACACCGGCGTCTTCGTCGCGACGATCTCGCGGATCGCGTCGATCGCGTAGTCGCACGGCGCCGGGTCCCCGGGACCGTTGGAAAGGAACACGCCATCCGGCTTCTCGGCCAGCACCTGGTTCGCCGGCGTCTGCGCCGGGACCACGGTGACGCGGCACCCTCGCTCGGCGAGCATCCGCAGGATGTTGCGCTTCACGCCGAAGTCGTAGGCGACCACGTGGTACTTCGGCTCGACGCGCGTGAACTCGTTCTGGTCGAGGTCCAGCGAGCCTTCCGTCCACGCATAGCGTTCGCGCGCGCTGACTTCCTTCGCGAGATCCATCCCCTGCAGTCCTGCGAACTTGCGCGCGGCCTCGATCGCCTTCTCGACATCGATGTCGGCCCCGGCGCAGACGCAGCCGTTCATCGCGCCGCGGTCGCGCAGCAGGCGCGTCAGGCGGCGGGTGTCGATGCCGGCGATCGCGACGACGCCGCGCGCGTCCAGCCATTCCGGCAGCGACGCCTGGTGGCGCCAGCTGCTCGGGCGGCGCGGCACGTCGCGGATGATCAGGCCGGCGGCCCAGACCCGTTCCGCCTCGTCGTCGGCCATCGTGCAACCGGTGTTGCCGACGTGCGGATACGTCAGCGTCACCAGCTGCCGGGCGTAGGACGGGTCCGTCAGGATTTCCTGGTAGCCGGTGATCGCGGTGTTGAAGACCACTTCGCCGACGCTCATGCCCTCGGCGCCGACGGAAACGCCCTCGAACACGGTGCCGTCTTCGAGAACGAGGATTGCGGGTCGGCTCACGGGCGATCGCCTCGGAAAGGGTGGGAACCCCGCTGCGCGGGTACGCGGCGCCTCGCGGGCGGGCCGGGGCACGTCCGTGCGGCGAAGGGGTTCAGGCGAGCCGGAATTCTAGCGGCTCGGGCCGGCGAAGGGAAACGCCGTCGCGCCCGACAGCGGCCTTCACCCGGGGGCGGCGGCCAGCAGCATTTCGCCCAGATCGTGGCGGCCGGGGCCGAGCCGGTGCAGCCGCAGGGCGGCATCGAGCGCGCCCCGCGCGAAGATGTCGCGGTCGGTCGCGCGGTGCACCAGTTCCAGCCGCTCGCCGCGACCGCTCAGCTGCACCGTGTGTTCACCGACGATGTCGCCCGCCCGCACGCTGGCATAGGCCGGCGGCCGGCCACGGCCGGCGGTGACGGCGTCGCCGAGCAGCAGCGCGGTGCCGGAAGGCGCGTCGCGCTTGTGCACGTGGTGCGCCTCCAGGATGTCCGCATCCCAGCCGGGAAGCGCGGCGGCCGCCTGCCGCACCAGCGCCGCGAGCACCGCGACACCGGCGCTGAAGTTCGCCGCCCACAACACCGGGATCGTGGCCCCGGCGGCGTCGAGCCCTTCGAACTGCGAGGGCGACAGGCCGGTCGTGCCGCTCACGAGGCCACGCCCGCGCGCCACGCACGTCGCCAGCACGGTCTCGAGCCCGGCGGGCCGGCTGAAATCGATCGCGACGTCGAATGCCGGCGCTTCATCCAGCCGGTCCGGCGCGATGGCCGGCACGCCGGCATCGAACGACGCATCGCTGCCGCGATGCACCGCGGCGACCACGCGCAGCCGCGGATCGTCGGCGGCGAGACGAAGCAGCGCGCGACCCATGCGGCCGCTGGCGCCATGGATCAGCAGGTTGACGGGAGCGTCCATCCGCGCACGCTAGCCGATCGCCCGCGGCGCCCGCAAACGCGAGGGCACCCGCCGCTCACGTCGCGCAGGGCTGCGGCTAAACTCGCGCGGATGACCCGGAAACGCACCCCGCTCCGCCTGCCGCTGCTGGTCCTGGCCGCCGTCACCGCGGTGCTGTGGCTGTCCGGCGCGCTCGACCGGATCGACGACGCGCTCGCCGACCGGATGCTCCGGCTGCATGCCCAGTCGCGGCAGCCGCCGGCGGACATCGTGATCGTGGCGATCGACCAGAAGAGTCTCGAGGGACTGAACGAGGAGGCCGGCAAGTGGCCATGGCCGCGCGCGATGCACGCCGAGCTGATCGAAGGCCTCGCCCGTTTCGAGCCGCGTTCCGTGGTCTTCGACCTGTTCCTGAACGACCCGGACGTCTTCAACCCCGACAGCGACCAGTACCTGAAGGACGTCGCGCTGCAGCACGACAATCTGTTCTTCGCGTCGGTGCGGCAGTTCGACGGCGTCGAGGCCCCGCTGGCGAGGCTGCCCCCTTCCTTCGGCGCGGTGCGTGGCGAGGACGCCGACCCGGCGGCGGGCGCGACGCTGATCGTCCCGGCCGTGCTGGATCCGGCCAACTGGCGCGGCGGGCTGGCGAATTTCGAAGTCGACGACGACGGCGTCGGCCGGCATATCCGCCTGTGGCACGCGGTCGACGGCTGGCGGCTGCCGGGCATGCAGGCGGCGGTCGCGGCCCATGCCGGCGCCGATCTGCCGGGCGAGGTGCGGCCACGCCTGCACTGGTACGGCAGCGCGCCGCGGACGATCAGCTTCGTCGACCTGATCCACGACCTGAACAGCGCCGAGCCGCGCATTGCGCCGACGCTGACCGACAGCATCGTGATCGTCGGCACCACGGCGCCCGGCCTCGTCGACCTGCGGCCCACGCCGATGGCGTCGCAGACGATCGGCGCGGAAATCGTCGCGACCGGGATCGCCAACCTGCTCGCCGACGACTGGCTCCGCGACGTTCCGACGCGCTGGCCGCTGGCCGCGCTGCTCGTCGCCGCCGTCGTCGCGGGCTTCCTGCGCCGCCGGCGCTCGCCGCTGGTGATCGGCCTGTGGCTCGGCGCGGCGAGCGCCGCGTGCGTGCTCGGCGGCGGGGCCGCCTTCGGCCGGAACCTGTACGCGCCGGTCGGGGCGGCGCTGCTCGTGGGCTGGCTCGCGTACGTGCTGTTCACGCTGCAGGCGCAATGGCTGGAGCGGCGTGAACGCATGGCGACGGTCGGCGTCTTCGGGCGCTTCCTCGACCCGCGCGTGGTCGAGGGGCTGCTCGAAACCGGGGAGCTTTCGCGCGACCAGAAACCGCAGGCGCGCGAGATCACGATCCTGTTCTCCGACATCCGCGGTTTCACCACGCTGTCCGAAACACGCACGCCGGAAGCCGTCGTCGCGCTGCTCAACGCTTATTTCACCCGCCAGGTCGACGTGGTGTTCCGCCATGGCGGCACGCTCGACAAGTTCATCGGCGACGCGATCATGGCGTTCTGGAACGCACCGGGCGATTTGCCCGATCACGCCGACCGCGGCGTCGCCGCCGCGCTCGAAATGTGCCGCCAGCTCGACGAATTCCGTGCGGAACTGCGGAAGACCGAGCCGGACCTGGGCGATTTCGACGTCGGCATCGGCCTGCACACCGGCCCGGCGGTCGTCGGCTTTCTTGGCAGCGACACGCGGATGGAGTACACCGCGATCGGCGATACCGTGAATCTCGGCAGCCGCATCGAAGGCACGACGAAGGGCGTCGCGCGCGTGCTGGTGTCGGAATCCACGCGCGCGGCCTGCGACCCGGCCCGCTTCCGTTTCGAACACCGGGGGCAGTTCCACGTCAAAGGCCGCGAAAAGCCGGTCGACCTGTACGAGCCCTCGATGCATCCCCAGCAATGAGCAGGAGGTTCCCCATGAAATCCCCCTTCCCTCCGCCGATGCGGCGGCGGGTCCTCGCGGTGGCCGTGGCGACGGTCTTCGCCAGCGGCGTGGTCTTCGCCGAATCGGCGACGGTGCTGAAGACCACCGAAGTGCGCGCCACGCCGGCCACCACCGGCGAAGTCGCCGGCAAGCTGAAGGCCAAGGACACCGTCGAAGTCACCGCGCGCCAAGGCGCATGGATGAACGTGACCGCCGGCGACGTCAGCGGCTGGGCCCGCAGCCTCAATTTCCGCGGGCTCGCCGCGAGCGGTGGCCGCAGCGGCGGTGCCGATCTCGGCGCGCTGTTCGCGACCGGTTCCACCGGCGCCACCGCCACCACGGGCGCACGCGGCCTGAGCGCCGACGACCTGATGACGGCCTCGCCGGATACCGGCGAACTGTCGGAACTCGACGGCTTCGCCAGCAACAGCGGCGACGCGGCCGGCTTCGCGGGCCAGGCGCCCGTGCAGGCGCAGCAGGTCGCCTATCTCCCGCAGGGCCGTAGCGGCCGGAGGTCCCGATGAAACGCCATCCGCTGATCCTCGTCGCCGCGATCGCCCTCGCGTTCGCCGCGACCCCCGCGTCCGCGCTCAGCCGGCTCGGCGATGCGCAGGACCTGTTCAACATGGGCAAGAAGGCTGCCGAAGCGTCGCGCGAGATGACGCAGGAAGAGGAAATCGCGCTCGGCCGTGGCCTCGCCGCCCGCGTGCTCGGCGCCGCGCCGCTCGTCGACGACGCGGAGCTGCAGCGCTACGTCAACCGCGTCGGTCTCTGGCTGGCGATGCAGAGCGAGCGACCCGACCTGCCGTGGCGTTTCGGCGTGATCGACAGCACCGAGGTCAATGCGTTCGCGATGCCGGGCGGCACCGTGCTGATCACGAGCGGCCTCTACGACCGCCTGCGCGACGAGGCGGAACTCGCCGGCGTGCTCGGTCACGAGATCGCGCACGTCGTCGAGAAGCACCAGCTCGACGCGATCCAGAAGGCGGCCGGACAGGCGCTGCTGAGCGACATCGCCGGCCAGGCGGCAGCGCGCAGCGGCAACCAGGCGGTGAACATGTTCGGCGACGAGGTGTTCGCGGCCGGCATGAACATCTTCGCCAAGGGCCTCGACAAGAAGGACGAGTACGACGCCGACGCGCGCGGCATGGTGCTCGCGGCCCGCGGCGGCTACAACCCGTTCGGGCTGGTCGGCGTGCTGCAGACGCTCGACTCGTCGGGCGGCGCCGAGGGCGGCATGGCGCTGATGCTGTCGACCCACCCGCGCCCCGCCGACCGTATCGAGCGCCTCGGCGAAGTCGCCGGCACCACGCTCGATCCGTACGGCGCCAACCCGGCGCCGACGCGCCTCTACCGGCCCGGCGGCGCGGTCGCCACCGGCCGCTGATCGGGCGGTTGCCACGAGCACGAAGCCCGGCGCGAGCCGGGCTTCTTCTTTCCGCGGTACCGCTGGTCGCGTCGCGTCGCCGCGTCAGCGTCCTTTCGCGCCGTCGCCGTCGACCACGCGGCTCCAGAACGCCTTCACGCTGTCGAGGAACCCGCTCGACCGCGGCGAATGCCGCGCGCCGTCGTCCCCTTCGAACGTCGCTTCGAACTCTTTCAGCAACTCCCGCTGGCGGGACGTCAGGTTCACGGGCGTCTCCACGACGACACGGCACAGCAGGTCGCCCGGCGCGTGCGCACGTACCGACTTCACGCCCTTGCCCCGCAGCCGGAACAGCTTGCCGGTCTGCGTTTCCAGCGGCACCTTGATCACCGCCTCGCCGCCGAGCGTCGGCACGACGATGTCGGCACCCAGCGCCGCCTGCGAGAACCGCAGCGGCACCTCGCAATACAGGTCGTTGCCGTCGCGCTGGAACACCGGGTGCTCGCGCACCTGTACTTCGACGTACAGGTCGCCGGCGGGCGCGCCGGGCGGGCCGGCCTCGCCTTCGCCCGACAGCCGGATCCGGTCGCCGTTGTCGACGCCGGCCGGGATCTTCACCTGCAGCGTCTTGTCCTGCTGCACGCGGCCGTTGCCGTGGCAGGTGCGACACGGCTTGGCGATCGTCTGCCCGCGGCCGCCGCAGGCCGGACAGGCCTGCTGCACCGCGAAGATGCCTCGCTGCATCCGCACCTGGCCGCGACCGCCGCAGCTGCGGCAGGTCTCGACCTTGCCGTCTTCCGACCCGCTGCCGTGGCACGGCGTGCAGGCGACCAGCGTCGGCACCTCGATGCGGCGCTCGACGCCGAACACCGCTTCCTCCAGATCCAGGTCGAGCAGGTAGCGCAGGTCGGCGCCGCGGCGCGGCGCGCGCTGGCGGCCACCCCCGAAGATGTCGCCGAAAATGTCGCCGAAGATGTCGTTGACGTCGCCGAAACCGCCGGGGTTGCCGCCCCCCATGCCGTGTTCGAAAGCGGCATGGCCGTGCTGGTCGTACAGCCGGCGCTTGCCGCCGTCCGACAGCACTTCATAGGCCTCCTTGGCCTCCTTGAAGCTCGCCTCGGCCGTGAGGTCGCCGGGGTTGCGGTCGGGGTGGAATTTCTGCGCCGCCCGCCGATAGGACTTCTTCAGCTCCTCCTCGGTCGCGTTGCGCGCCACGCCCAGCACTTCGTAGTAGTCGCGCTTGCTCATTGTCGAACTCACACCGGTTCCCCTGACGTTGGAAGCCCGCGCCGACCGGGATCACCGGCCCGGCACGGGCGTTCCGGTTGTTACCGGCCGGCGGTCGTCGTGCCGCCGGCCCGCGATCACGCCTTCCGGTCGTCGTCGCGCACTTCGGTGAACTCGGCATCGACCACGTCGTCCGTCGCCGGACCGGCCGAAGGCGCGCCCTCGTCGGGACCGGCGGGGCCGCCGGCGGCCGCCGCATAAAGCGGCTGAGCCGCCTGCTGCAGCGCGCCGGTGCGCGCCTCGATCTGCGCCTTGTCGTCGCCCTTCATCGCGGTCTCGAGATCCGCCAGCGCCGTCTCGATCGACGCCAGCTGCTCGCCCGGCACCTTGCTGCCGTGCTCGGTGACCGCGCTGCGGGTCGCATGGATCAGGCCGTCGGCCGCGTTGCGCGCGGTGACCAGCTCGTGGAAGCGCTTGTCCTCGTCGCGATGCGTCTCGGCGTCGCGCACCATCTGCGCGATCTCGTCCTCGCTCAGGCCGGAACCGGCCTTGATCTCGACCTTCTGCTCCTTGCCGGTCTTCTTGTCCTTGGCCGACACGTGCAGGATGCCGTTGGCGTCGATGTCGAACGACACCTCCACCTGCGGCATGCCGCGCGGCGCGGCGTCGATGCCGGTGAGGTCGAACTTGGCCAGCGACTTGTTGTAGCGGGCCTGCTCGCGCTCGCCCTGCAGCACGTGCACGGTGACCGCGGACTGGTTGTCCTCGGCCGTCGAGAAGGTCTGCGACGCCTTCGTCGGGATCGTGGTGTTCTTCTCGATGATCTTGGTCATCACGCCGCCGAGCGTCTCGATGCCGAGCGACAGCGGGGTGACGTCGAGCAGCAGCACGTCCTTCACCGACCCCGACAGCACGCCGCCCTGGATCGCCGCGCCGAGCGCGACCGCCTCGTCGGGGTTCACGTCCTTGCGCGGCTCCTTGCCGAAGAACTCGGCCACCGCCGCCTGCACCTTCGGCATGCGGGTCTGGCCGCCGACGAGGATCACGTCGCCGATGTCGCTGGCGCGCAGGCCGGCGTCGTTGAGCGCGGTGCGGCACGGCTCGATCGTCTTGCGGATCAGGTCGTCCACCAGCGCCTCGAGCTTGGCGCGCGTCAGCTTGATGTTCAGGTGCTTGGGACCGGACGCGTCGGCCGTGACGTACGGCAGGTTCACTTCCGTCTGCTGGTTGCTCGACAGCTCGATCTTCGCGCGCTCGGCCGCGTCCTTCAGGCGCTGCAGCGCCAGCGGATCCTTGCGCAGGTCGATGCCCTGCTCCTTGTTGAACTCGTCGACGAGGTAGTCGATGACGCGCTTGTCGAAGTCCTCGCCGCCGAGGAACGTGTCGCCGTTCGTCGCCAGCACCTCGAACTGCTTCTCGCCGTCGAGCTCGGCGATCTCGATGATCGACACGTCGAACGTGCCGCCGCCGAGGTCGTAGACCGCGAGCTTGCGGTCGCCGCCCTTCTTGTCCATGCCGTAGGCCAGCGCGGCCGCGGTCGGCTCGTTGATGATGCGCTTGACGTCGAGGCCGGCGATGCGGCCGGCGTCCTTGGTCGCCTGGCGCTGGCTGTCGTTGAAGTAGGCGGGCACCGTGATCACCGCTTCGGTGACGGTCTCGCCGAGATACGCTTCGGCGGTCTTCTTCATCTTCTCGAGCACGCGCGCGGAAATTTCCTGCGGCGCGAGTTTCTTGCCGTCGGCCGTGGCGACCCACGCGTCGCCGTTGTCGTGCGGGACGATCGCGTACGGCACCAGGTCGAGGTCCTTCTTGACCTCGGCGTCGGCGAACTTGCGGCCGATGAGGCGCTTCACCGCGTAGAAGGTGTTCTTCGGGTTCGTGACCGCCTGGCGCTTGGCCGAGGCGCCGACGATCCACTCGCCGTCCTTGGTCAGCGCGACGATCGACGGGGTCGTGCGGTCGCCCTCGGAGTTCTCGATGACCTTGGCGACGCCGCCTTCCATCACCGCGACGCAGCTGTTGGTGGTGCCCAGGTCGATGCCGATGATCTTGCCCATGTTCGTTTCCTCGGAAATGCGGTTGCTGTCGTTAGATTCGTGCGGATTTCGCGGCGGCGCGGGCCGCGGACGGAACCAAACTGGGGGCCCCCGGTGTTGCGTTCAAGGGGCCGGAGCGTTTCATTGCGACGCCACGGCGACCAGCGCGGGACGCAGCAGCCGGTCGTTGAGCGAGTACCCCTTCTGGAACACCTGCACCACCGAACCGGGGGCCGCGCCGTCGCCGGGGACCTGGCTGACGGCCTGGTGCCATGCGGGGTCGAACGCTTCGCCGTGCGGGTCGATCTGCGTCATGCCGAAGTCCGCGCCGACTTTGAGCAGCTGGCGGCGGGTGGCCTCCAGTCCCTCCTTCAGCGGGCCGGACTCGGCCGCCGCGGCGGCGAGGCCCGCCTCGAGGCTGTCGAGCACGGGCAGCAGTTCCGACAGCAGCCGCTCGTTGGCGAAACGCCGCGCCTGGTCGACGTCGCGCGCGAGGCGCTTGCGCTGGTTCTCGAGCTCGGCCCGCTCGCGCAGCGCTTCCTCGCGGAGGCTTCCGAGCGCGGCGCGCAGCTGCTCGAGTTCGGCGGACAGACCGGCGTCCGCGGCGTGGTCGTCGGCGGGCACTTCGGTGCCCGGAGTGGGGTTTTCGCTTTGCATTGGCAGGTCCTGACGTGGGGGCACCGGGCCCCGCGACCGGCAGCCCTGCGGGCCTTATGGGGCCGGGGGACCGGGATTCAAGGCGGCGCCGAGCAGGTCGGCGGTGGCCTGCACCATCGGTATCACGCGGTCGTACGCCATCCTTGTCGGGCCGATCACACCGAGCACGCCGAGCACCTTTCCCTGCGCGCCGTACGGGGCGGTCACCACCGTGCAGGCGTCGAGGGTCGCGACGCCCGTTTCCTCGCCGATGAAGACCCGCACGCCCTGCGCGTGGATGGTGCGTTCGAGCAGCTGCAGGATCTCCCGCTTGCGCGCGAAGGCGTCGAACAGGTCGCGCAGGCGATCGAGGTCGGACAGCTCCTGCACGCCCATCAGCCGGGTCTGGCCGGACAGCACCATGTCGTCGCTGGCGGCACCCTCGCCCAGCGCGTGTTCCGACAGCTCGACCGCGGCGCTGAGCAGCCGCTCCATCTCGCTGCGCGTGTCGCGCAGTTCGTGCAGCAGCGCGGCGCGGATGTCCGCCAGCGGCCGGCCGGCGAAGTGCGTGTTGAGGTAGTTCGCCGTCTGCTCGAGTTCGGCCGGCGAGTAGGCGCGCCGGGGCGCGATGATCCGGTTCTGCACCTCGTTGTCGGTGAAGACCAGGATCACCAGCACGCGCACGCCGTCCAGCGGCACGAAATCGATGTGGCGGAACGCGAACTGGCCGCGCTGGGGCACGGTCACCACGCCGACGAAGCGGCTCATCGCCGACAGCAGTTCGCTGGTGTTCGACAGCAGCGCCTGCGTGCCGCCGCCGGCCGGCATCCGCGCCTTGAGCCGCGACACCTCGTCGTCCTGCAGCGGCTTCATCCGCAGCAGGCTGTCGACGAACACGCGATAGCCCTGCGGCGTCGGAATGCGGCCGGCGGACGTGTGCGGCGCCGCGACCAGCCCGATCTCCTCGAGGTCGGACATGATGTTGCGGATCGTCGCCGGGCTGACGTCGAGCCCCGAGCGCTTGGCGAGCGTGCGCGAGCCGACGGGTTCGCCGTCGCGGACGTGTTCGGCGATCAGCGTCCGCAACAGCTGCCGGGCGCGCGCATCGAGGATCGTGGCCATGGCCCCTAGATAAGGCCCCGGCCGCGGCGGCGCAAGCCGGACGTTTCCTACCGCCGCCATCGCTGAACGCCGATCCCGGCGTGCGCCGGGGCAGCGAACCCTGCAGCCTTTCAGGCAGAATTCGCCCCGCCCATGATCACCCTGCTCAGCCTGAAGGACTTCGCGGTCGTCGCCTCCGCCGAACTGGCGTTCGGCGCCGGGATGACCGTGGTGTCCGGCGAAACCGGCGCCGGCAAATCGCTCCTCGTGGACGCGCTGATGTCGCTCACCGGCGCGCGCGCCGACGCCGGCATCGTCCGCCACGGCGCCGAGCGCGCCGAGCTGGCGGCGGCGTTCGACCTGTCCGATGCGCCCGCGGCACGCGCGTGGCTCCGCGAGAACGAGCTCGACGACGGAGACGACTGCCAGCTGCGCCGTGTCATCCGCGCCGACGGCGGCAGCCGGGCCTGGATCAATGGCCGTCCGGCGACGATGGGCCAGCTCGCCGCGCTGGGCGCGCACCTCGTCGAGATCCACGGCCAGCACGAGCACCAGGCGCTGCTCGACCGCGCGCAGCAGCTGGCGCTGCTGGACGCGTTCGGCCGTCACGAGCGCCCGCTGTCGGCCGTCGCGCGGCATGCGCGCCGCTGGGGCGAACTCGACCGCGAGCAGGCGGTGCTCGCGCGCGCCGGCGACGTCGGCGAGCGGCTCGGCTGGCTGCAGCACCAGGTCGACGAGCTGGCGGCCGAATCGCTCGCGCCGGAAGACCTCGATGCCCTGCTCGCTTCGCATCGGCGCCAGGCGAATGCCGCCGGACTGCTGCAGGGCTGCGACGCCGCGCTGGCCCGCCTCGCGGGCGACGACGGCGTCTCGCTGTCGCGCGCGCTGCATCAGCTGCAGGCCGACCTCGGGCGCCTCGGCGGCGACGAGCCGCGGCTCGCCGACGTCGCCGCGCTGCTCGATTCGGCCGACATCCAGCTCGGCGAAGCAGCGGCGCTGCTCGAGCGCATCCGCGACGGCTTCGACCTCGATCCGGCGCGACTCGAACAGCTCGAGGAGCGGCTGGCCCGCGTGCACGAGCTCGCGCGCAAGCATCGCGTCCCGCTGGCCGGGCTCGCCGCGCGGCGTGACGAGTTGCAGGCCGAACTCGACGCGCTCGGCGGCGCCGGCGCCCGCGCCGAGGCGATCGCGCGCGAGAAGGCGCTCGAGGAAGCCGCCTGGCGCGAGGCCGCGCAGGCACTGTCGGCCTCGCGCGCGACCGCGGCGCGCCGGCTCGGCGC